>NZ_AQOJ01000365.1:0-1327 GCF_000364685.1 Xanthomonas sp. SHU 166 | reverse complement strand
AGTAACCAAAAGAAAGCACACCCCGCAGCGCGCCCTCCGCGCTGCGCGCTCCGGGTCCGCAGCCACGGCGGGGATTCGCGGAAGGGGCATCCTGCCCCTGCCGCGAACGGCGCACGTCCATGTGCGCCGCCCTTCGGGTTTTTCCCCGCCGCGGCTGCCGCGCCGAGGGGACCCGGTAAGTCAAAGGCAGAGCAAAAGCAAATGCAGGAGCAAAAGCAAAAGCGGGAGCAAAAGCAGCAGCAAAAGCGGAGGCCGTCGCAGCGAGCGCGTCCGCGGAGCCGGTCGTGGCGTCCACCGCCGGGCACACTAGCGCCGGCATCGCCAGCGACCACCTGCGTGACCACCGCCGATCCCCGCGCGAACGCGCCTGAAACAACGAGCGCATGCGCCCCCTCACATCCGGAACACCCCGAACCGGCTCGGCTCCGCCGGCGCGTTCAGCGCCGCCGACAACCCCAGCCCCAATACCCGCCGCGTCTGCGCCGGATCGATCACCCCGTCGTCCCACAACCGCGCACTGGCGTAGTACGGATGGCCCTGGCGCTCGAACTGCTCGCGGATCGGTGTCTTGAACGCCGTCTCCTCGGCGTCCGACCACTGCCCGCCCTTGGCCGCGATGCCGTCGCGGCGCACCGTCGCCAGCACGCTGGCCGCCTGCTCGCCGCCCATCACCCCGATGCGCGCGTTCGGCCACATCCACAGGAAGTTCGGCGAATAGGCGCGGCCGCACATGCCGTAGTTGCCGGCGCCGAACGAGCCGCCGATCACCACCGTGAACTTGGCCACCTTGGCGCAGGCCACCGCCATCACCAGCTTGGCGCCGTCCTTGGCGATGCCGCCGTGCTCGTACTTGCGGCCGACCATGAAGCCGGTGATGTTCTGCAGGAACACCAGCGGGATGCCGCGCTGCGCGCACAGCTCGATGAAGTGCGCGCCTTTCAGTGCCGACTCGGAGAACAGGATGCCGTTGTTGGCGACGATGCCCACCGGATAGCCGTGGATGTGCGCGAAGCCGGTGACCAACGTGGTGCCGTAGCGCGCCTTGAATTCGTCCAGGCGCGAGCCGTCCACCACCCGCGCGATCACCTCGCGCACGTCGAACGGCTTGCGCGGGTCGGCCGGGATCACCCCATACAGCTCCTCGGCCGGATACAGCGGCGGCTCCGGCGTGCGCAGCGCCAACGCGGGGGGCGGCTTGCGCCAGTTGAGCTGGGCGACGATCGCGCGGACCCGCGCCAGCGCCTGCAGGTCGTTGTCGGCGAAGTGGTCGGCCACGCCGGAGATGCGCGTGTGCACGTCGGCACCGCCCAGGTCCTCGGCGCTGACG
>NZ_AQOJ01000364.1:0-2313 GCF_000364685.1 Xanthomonas sp. SHU 166 | reverse complement strand
TTCACCAGCGGCGGGCCGCCGAGGAAGATCGTGCCCTGTTCGCGCACGATCACCGTCTCGTCGCTCATCGCCGGCACGTAGGCGCCGCCGGCGGTGCACGAGCCCATCACGCAGGCGATCTGGGCGATGCCCTGCGCCGACAGGTTGGCCTGGTTGTAGAAGATCCGGCCGAAGTGGTCGCGGTCGGGAAACACCTCGTCCTGCAGCGGCAGGAACGCGCCGCCGGAATCGACCAGGTAGATGCACGGCAGGCGGTTCTGCTGGGCGATCTCCTGCGCGCGCAGGTGCTTCTTCACCGTGATCGGGTAGTAGGTGCCGCCCTTGACCGTGGCGTCGTTGGCGACGATCACGCATTCCACGCCGGAGACGCGGCCGATGCCGGCGACCACGCCGGCGCACGGCACCTCGTCGTCGTACAGGCCCAGCGCGGCCAGCGGCGCGATCTCCAGGAACGCGCTGCCCGGGTCGAGCAGGGCATCGATGCGTTCGCGTACCAGCAGCTTGCCGCGGGCCTGGTGTTTGGCGCGGGCGGCCTCGCTGCCGCCCAGGGCGATGCGCGCCTGGGTGGCGTGCAGGTCGTCGACCACCGCGCGCAGCGCGGCGGCATTGGCGGCGAAGGCGTCGCTGCCGGGTTGCAACTGGGTCTGGATCGCGCTCATGGCAGAACCGTGGAAAGAAGGAAAGGGCAGGCGGCCGATGTGGGAGGGGCTCTTGTCCCCTTTTGCGGGATCAGCCCCGACGCGCTGACGTCGGAACGGCCTTACGGCCGATGCGCATCCTGCGCGGCATCACTTGGTCCGCTCGAACAACTCGCGGCCGATCAGCATGCGACGGATCTCCGAGGTGCCGGCGCCGATCTCGTAGAGCTTGGCGTCGCGCCACAGGCGCCCGGTCGGATAGTCGTTGATGTAGCCGTTGCCGCCCAGCACCTGGATCGCCTGGCCGGTCAGCCAGGTCGCCTTCTCGGCGGCGTAGAGGATCGCGCCGGCGGCGTCCTGGCGGGTAGTGCGACCGGCGTCGCAGGCGCGTGCCACCGCATACACGTAGGCACGGCAGGCGTTGAGGCCCACGTACATGTCGGCCAGCTTGCCCTGCATCAGCTGGAAGCTGCCGATCGGCTCGCCGAACTGGCGGCGCTCGTGCACGTAGGGCAGCACCACGTCCAGCGCCGCGGCCATCAGCCCCAGCGGGCCGCCGGACAGCACCACCCGCTCGTAATCCAGGCCGGACATCAGCACGCGCACGCCGCCGCCGACCTCGCCCAGCACGTTCTCCGCCGGCACTTCGCAGTCCTGGAACACCAGTTCGCAGGTGTTGGAGCCGCGCATGCCGAGCTTGTCCAGCTTCTGCGCGGTGCTGAAGCCGGGCATGCCCTTCTCGACCACGAATGCGGTGATGCCGCGCGCGCCGCCGCTCGGGTCGGTCTTGGCATAGACCACCAGCACGTCGGCGTCCGGGCCGTTGGTGATCCACATCTTGTTGCCGTTGAGCACGTAGCGGTCGCCGCGCGCCTCGGCGCGCAGCTTCATCGACACCACGTCCGAGCCGGCGCCGGGTTCGCTCATCGCCAGCGCGCCGACGTGCTCGCCGCTGCACAGCTTCGGCAGGTAGCGCGCCTTCTGCGCCGGGCTGGCGTTCTTGCGCAGCTGGTTCACGCATAGGTTCGAATGCGCGCCGTAGGACAGGCCGATCGCGCCGCAGGCGCGGGAGATCTCCTCCATCGCCACCACGTGCGCCAGGTAGCCCATCGCACTGCCGCCGTACTCCTCCTCCACGGTGAGGCCGAGCAGGCCCTGTTCGCCGAGCTTGCGCCACAGCGGTGCGGGGAAGGCGTTGTCGCGGTCGGCCTGCTCGGCCAGCGGCGCGATCTCGCGCGCGGCGAAGGCGGCGACGCTGTCGCGCAGCAGGTCGACCTCCTCGCCCAACTCGAAATTCAACGACGGCATCAGCATGGCGGCAACTCCGGGAATGGCGGGTGGCCGGCGGCGCCTAGAATCGACCCGCGCCGGGCAAGAGCGCCCAGCGTAGCCGGGAACGGCAAAGAAGTGAACAGAAATTCATTAATTGAACTTAGAATCACGCCATGGCCTACAAACGCTCCGCCCTGATGGAAGAACGCCTCGCCGGCAACCGCCAGCGGATCCTGCTGGCGGCGCGCCGGCTGATCGCCGCCGACGGCTTCCGCGGCGCCCCGGTGACCGCGGTCGCGGCCGAGGCCGGGGTCTCCACCGGGCTGATCTACCGGCATTTCCCGTCCAAGGCCGAACTGTTCGTGGAGGTGCTGACCGCCGCCGTGGAGCACGAGCTGACCAT
>NZ_AQOJ01000363.1:0-3334 GCF_000364685.1 Xanthomonas sp. SHU 166 | reverse complement strand
CCACCGCCGCCGCACCGGCCCCGGCCGCGCAGCGCCTGCGCGACGCCATCGCCTCGTTCGTGCGCCGCGCCCTGGCCGGCCCCGGGCTGGCCTATGCCTTCATCGCCGAGCCGGTGGAGCCGGAGGTGGACGCCGAGCGCATCCGCTGCCGGCGCCTGCTCGGCGACGTGTTCAAGGGCATCCTGGCCGAGGGCGTGGCCGCGGGCGAGTTCCCCGCGCAGGACCTGGAGGCGGCCGCGGCGTGCCTGGTCGGCGCCTACACAGAGGCGCTGGTCGGCCCGACCGCGCCCAGCCGCGACGGCCCGCGCGACAGCGAGCGCCTGGTCGAGGCCGTGTGCGGGTTCTGCCTGCGCGCGGTGGGCAGCGCCTGAGCGCGACCGGGCGCGCCGCCTGCGCCGAACTGCTGCGATGCAGCACGCATCGCCTGCGATTCCGTGTGCTCCCGGCGTGCCGCGCGGCGCAAACGCTGGCTATACTCGGTCGCGTAGCGGTGGTCCGGATTACCACGTGCCAAAGGGGTGTGATGTGCGGAATTACGACCTCGAATTTCTCAAGCGCTTCTCGATGGTGATCGGCCTGCTGGTGCTGATCACCCTCGGCCTGATCGTGTTCGCGCATTACCTGCAGCGGGCCATCCCGCCGGAGGTGTCGCCGGTGGCGCTCAAGCGCACCGAGGAGCGCATCGCCCCGGTCGGCGCGGTCTACGCCGGCAGCACCGGTGCCGCGGCGCAAGCGGCGGCACAGGCGGCGGCGCTGGCCAAGGCCTCGGCGCAGGCGGCCTACGGCGGCACCACCGACGGCAAGACCATCTTCAACAACCTGTGCACCGCTTGCCACACCACCGGCGTGGGCAAGGCGCCGACGCTGGACCACGCGCATTGGGACAAGCGCATCGCGCAGGGCAAGGAGACGCTCTACAAGCACGCCATCGAGGGCTACACCGGCCCCGACGGCGGCATCATGCCGCCCAAGGGCGGCAATCCCGGGCTGACCGAGGAGCAGATCCACGCCACCGTGGACTGGATGCTGGCCAACCTGAAGTAACCTTGCGCCTCCCGCACGCCACTGCGCCGCCTTCGGGCGGCGCATTCGTTTCCGCGCCCGTCGCGTGCCGGCGCAAACAAGGAGAGTGATCGCATGCGCATGCCGCCGCCATCGTTGTTGTCGTTGCTGCTGCTGGTCGCAGCCCCCGCCGCGCAGGCGCTGACGCCGCCGACCCTGCTGCCGATCGGGCAGTTGCGCCCGGGGCCGCAGGCGCAGGGCGTGGTGTTCGAGGGCGTGGTCACCGCGCGGGTGGAAGCCGGCGGCAGCGGCTACCTGGTGCAGGATGCCGGCGACGACGATCCGTTGACCGCCGACGCGCTGCTGGTGCGCGGCGATGCCGAGCGCGTCCTGGCTCCGGGCGATCGCGTGCGGGTGTGGGGCGAACTGGCGCCGCAGGCCGCCGCGTCGGCCAAGGCCGGCACGGCTTTCGTCGGGCGCAGCGTGCTGGAGCAGGGGCATACCGTGCTGGCACGGGCGCAGCCCTTGCCGCTGCAGGTGCTCGATGCGGCGCCGGCCGACTGGTCGGCGCTGGCCGGCATGCGCGTGCGCATCGCCGCGCCGCTGACCGTGGTCGACAACGATGCGCTGGGCAAGACCGGCGAACTGGGCGTGGCCTTCGGCGGACGCCTGTGGCAGCCCAGCGAAGTGGCCGCGCCCGGCAGCGCCGAGCAGGCGGCGGTGGTGGCCGACAACGCGCGGCGCGGGCTGCGCCTGGGCACGCTCGGTGCGCCGACGCCGACGCCGACGCCGACGCCGACGCCGACATCAACATCGGCAACGGCAACGGCAACGGCAACGGCAAAACTTCCGGACTATCTGGGCAGCGCCGCTGCACCGCCGCGCGCGGGCAGCACGGTCCAGGACGTGGAGGGCATCGTCGGCGGGGTGATCGATGGCGTGGCGCGGCTGTACCCGATCGCCGCGCTGCAGCTGACGCCGCCGCCGGAACCGGCGCCGCCGCAGGTCGACGGCACCTTGCGCATCGCCGCCTTCAACCTGGAGAACTTCTTCAACGGCGACGGCCGTGGCGGCGGTTTCCCGACCCTGCGCGGCGCGCGCACGCCGGCCGAGTTCCAGGCGCAGCTGCGCAAGCTGGTGGCGACGGTCCGCCCGCTGCAGGCCGACGTCGCCGCACTGATGGAACTGGAGAACGACGGCTACGGCCCGACCTCGGCGATCGCCAGCCTGGTCGACGCGCTCAACGCAGGCGGCGGCGACTGGCGCTTCGTCGACGCCGGGCGCGGCCCCGGCGACAACCCGATCCGGGTCGGGCTGATCTACCGCGCCTCGCGGGTGAGTCCGGTCGGCAAGCCGGCGATGCTGGAAGGCGGGCCGTTCGCCGAGCACAGCCGGGTGCCGCTGGCGCAGGCCTTCCGCCACGGCAGCGGCGCGCCGTTCGTGGTGGTGGCCAACCACTTCAAGTCGAAAGGGTGCGGCGAAGCCAGTGGCGCCGATGCCGACCGCGGGGACGGCCAGGGTTGCTGGAACGCGACCCGCACCGAGTCGGCGCGGCGCCTGGACGCGTGGCTGCGCAGCGACCCCACCGGCACTGGCAGCACGGCCAGCGTGCTGCTCGGCGATTTCAACGCCTATGCGATGGAAGATCCGCTGCGCCTGCTGCGCGACGCCGGCTGGCGCGACGCGTTGCAGGAGGCGCATGTCGCGCAGCCCTACAGCTTCGTCTATCGCGGCCTCAGCGGCCGGCTGGACCATGCCTTGCTGAGTCCGGCGCTGGCAGCGCGGTTGCGCGGCGCCGCCGAATGGCACGTCAACGCCGACCTGCCCGACAGCGACGGCTACCGCGAGCGCGATCTGCCCGGCCCGTGGCGCAGTTCCGATCACGATCCGTTGTTGCTGGGGTTTGATCTGTAGTGCCGGGAATGGGGGGACGGGAATGGGGAATCGGAAAAGCTGATCGCCGGCCCTCCTTTCCCTGTCCTTGATGTGTGGGACATTTCTGCTGGAGGCTCACGTCCTTCGCGAGGCGCACGACCGCCTGTTGTGAGTAGATGTGCTGTGTTTCAGGCCGGTCGCAGTGAGTGTCCGGTCTTACGCTTCACTGCCATCTCTTGAACGTTGCTTCTGTCCATTGTGCGCTGGTCGCACATGTGGCTTTGTGCTGGCCGAAGCTGTGAGATGGGGGTGTTCTCGCGCTAAGAAAGGCGACAGCCTTGTTGCTGTTGCTGTTGCTGTTGCTGTTGCTTTGGCATTTGCCGTTGTTTCTGCTGTTGCCGTTGCTTTGGCTTTTGACTTACCGGGTTCCCTTCCGCAGCGGCGGATGGACCGGGGA
>NZ_AQOJ01000362.1:0-1159 GCF_000364685.1 Xanthomonas sp. SHU 166 | reverse complement strand
TGGGCGGCTTGAGCCTGGCGGCCGGCGTGGCCGTGGCCGAAGCCCTGCGTGCGGCCGGATTCGCCTCAGTCGGGCTGAAGTGGCCGAACGACCTGCTGGCCGACGGGCGCAAGCTGGGCGGCCTGCTGGTGGAAGGCGGCGGCGAGTTCGCCGGGCCGGCGCGGGCCGTGATCGGCCTGGGCCTGAACGTGGCGATGCCGGCGGCCACTGCCGCGGACATCGACCAGCCGTGGACCGACCTGACGCGGCTGGCCGGCGGCGCGGTGTCGCGCAATGCGATCGCCGCGGCGGTGCTGTCGCAGCTGCTGCCGGCGCTGGCGCTGTTCGATGCCGAAGGACTGGCGCCGTTCCTGCCGCGCTACGCCGCGCTGGATCTGCTGGCCGGACGCGCCGTGCGCATCGACGATGGCGGCCAGGTGCGCGAAGGCACGGCCCTGGGGCTGGCCGAGGACGGCGCGCTGCGGGTGGCCTTCGCCGACGGCGAGCAGCTGGTGCATGCGGGCGACGTCAGCGTGAGGCCGGCATGAGCGACTGGCTGTTCGACCTGGGCAACTCGCGCTTCAAGTTCGCCGCGCTGGAACACGGGCAGGTGGGCGCGGTGCAGGCCTGGCCGCATGGTGCCGAGGCGATGGACGCGGCGGCGGTCGCGGCGCTGCCGCAGGGTGGCACCGCCTACGTTGCCAGCGTCGCCGCGCCGGCCCTGACCGCCACCGTGCTGGAGGCGCTGCGCAGCCGCTTCGCGCAGGTGCAGGTGGTGCGCACCGAGGCCGCGTGCGTCGGGGTGCGGATCGCGTACGCGCGACCGCAGGCCTTCGGCGTGGACCGGTTCCTGGCCCTGCTCGCCGCGCATGGCGGCGGCGACGTGCTGGTGGTGGGGGTGGGAACGGCGCTGACCGTGGACCTGCTCGATCGCGACGGCCTGCACCACGGCGGCCGCATCGCGCCGTCGCCCACGGTGATGCGCCAGGCCCTGCAGCAGAAGGCGGCGCAGCTGCCGGCCGAGGGCGGCGACTACCACGAGTTCGCCGCCGACACCGCCGACGCCCTGGCCTCCGGCTGCGACGGCGCGGCGGTGGCGCTGATCGAGCGCAGCCTGCAGCAGGGCGAGGCCTTGCTCGGACGTCGACCGCGGCTGCTGCTGCACGGCGGTGGGGTGCCG
>NZ_AQOJ01000361.1:0-1167 GCF_000364685.1 Xanthomonas sp. SHU 166 | reverse complement strand
GCGGCGCCGCCGGCGCCCAGCAGCAGCGCACGGCGGCCGCGCAGGTCCAGGCCGTTGCGGCCGGTCAGGTCGCGCACCAGGCCGGCGCCGTCGGTGTTGTCGCCATGCCACTGGCCGTCGCGGAAGCTGAGGGTGTTGACCGCACCGGCCGACTGCGCGCGTGCGCTGTGCACCACGCTGTGGGCGAACGCGGCTTCCTTCAGCGGCAGGGTCACGTTGGCGCCGACACCGCCGGCGGCGGCGAAGGCGGCCAGCGCCGCGGCGAACCCGTCGGCCTGGACGTCGATCGCCTCGTACTGCAGGGCGATGCCGGTCTGCTTGGCGAAGGCGGCATGGATGTGCGGCGACAGCGAATGGGCGACGGGATGGCCGAACACGGCAAAACGGGAGTTGGGCATGGAGCGCTCGTTGGTTGTTTTAGACTGGCGGCGACATTCCATGGAATCCCTCATGCGGACCCCTGCCCTGCCGCTCGCGCTGGCCGCGAGTTTACTCTGCGCGCCGTGTGCGTTCGCGCTTTCCGAATTCGGCATCGAGGGCATGGGCGTGGTATCGACCGCCGCCGACGAGACCCGCGCCAGCGTCGCGCCCGACGGCCAGCGCATCGTCTGGGCCAGTCCCGACCGCGCCGGCGGGCCCGGCGGCGGCGATCTGTGGCAGGCCGTGCTGCGCGACGGCCGCTGGCGCGACCCGCAACCGCTGCCGGCGCCCGTGAACTCGCCGAGCCTGGACAGCGACCCGTTCTTCAGCGCCGATGGGCGCTGGCTGTACTTCGCCTCGGATCGCCCCGGCGGCCACGGCGGCAGCGACCTGTACCGCGCGCCGGTGCTGGCCGACGGCGGCTACGGCGCGCCGCAGAACCTGGGCGCGGCAGTGAATTCGCCGGGCAACGAGCGTGCGCCGACCCTGTCGCTGGACGGCACACGGTTGCTGTTCGCCAGCGACGGCCACGGCGGCGCCGGCGGCCTGGACCTGTTCGTGGCGCGCCAGGAGGGCCAGGCGTTCGCAGCACCGCAGGCGTTGGCCGGGGTCAACAGCGCCGACGACGAGACCGATGCGGCGTGGCTGGGCGACGGCCGTGCGCTGCTGTTCGCGCGTGCCCATGGCGGTACGAGCAGCCAGGTGCTGCTGGCGCAATGCGCCGGTGGCCGCTACGCGGATCCGCAG
>NZ_AQOJ01000360.1:0-1096 GCF_000364685.1 Xanthomonas sp. SHU 166 | reverse complement strand
GGCGCTGTCGTTCAACGGCAGCGACGGCCACACCGCCGGCGCCGTGCTGGATGCGTCCAAGCCCAGCGAACTGCTGCTGTCCGGCAGCGCCCGCGCGCCCAGGGCCGGCAAGCGCGACCTGTACCGGATCAAGGCACCGGCCGCCACCGGTAGCGGCGACTGCAGGTAAGCGGATTGCGCGGCGACGCGAGGCAGATGCCGGTCTGCTGCCGCGCCGACACACAACAAGCGGGACCAGAAGGCCGTTGTGGGAGGGACTTCAGTCCCGACGCATGGCACTCGGACGCATCGCCCGGTTGCTGCACGCGCGCATTCCGCTCGGATCAGTGGCTCGCTGAAATTGCTGCCACCGTCCTCTGCCCGTCACCATGATGCGCAGCGACGATCAGGGCTGACACGCAAGAGCCTGGATCGCACTGCGATCGGCGCATCGCCTCAATACACATCGCGCCGATAGCGCCCATCCGCGCTGAGCGCATCCAGCGCGTCCTCGCCCAGGATCTCGCGCAGTGCCACATCCACGCCGCGCGCCATGCCGGCGAGGCTGCCGCAGACGTACACGGTGGCGCCACGCGCCACCCAGTCGCGGACCGCGTCGGCAGACTCGCGCAACCCGTCCTGCACGTAGCGCTTGTGCGCCTGGTCGCGCGAGAACAGCAGATCCAGGCGCTGCAGATGGCCGGCGTCGCGCCAGGCGCGCAGCTCGTCGCCGAACAGCGCATCGTGCGCGGCATTGCGTTCGCCGAACAACAGCCAGTGCCCCTGCACACCGGCCGGCGCGGCCTCGCGCAGCAGGCTGCGCAGGCCGGCGATACCGGTGCCGTTGCCGATCAGCAGCATGGGCGCATCGCCATGCCGGCGGAACCCGGGGTTGGCCCGCACCTGCGCGCGCAGCACCGCGCCCACCGGCGCATGCTGGCACAGCCAGCCGGCGCCCACGCCGGGGCGGCCGTCGTCGCGCAGGGTCAGGCGCACCACCAATTGCAGCAGCCCGTCGGCCGGCACCGAAGCGATCGAGTATTCGCGCAGCGGCAGGGTCGGCAGCGCGTCCACCCAGGCCTGCAGGTCGTCGCCCGGCGTTGGCGGCGTCAGCGCG
>NZ_AQOJ01000359.1:0-895 GCF_000364685.1 Xanthomonas sp. SHU 166 | reverse complement strand
CCTGCCACAGCGGCTGCCGCAGGCCATCGGCCTGTACCGTCTGTTCCGCGTCCAGCGCCTGTTCGGCGAGCCAGGTACGGATCGCGTCGGCCGCATGGCAGGGCTGCACTTCCAGGATGTCGCCGGCATGCCAGTGCGCCTGCGGCGGCGGTACGAGGTCGATGCGCCACACCGGCGCGCCGGCGCTGCCGGGATTGAGCAGGACGCGACCGGCCAGGCCCCAGTCCAGGGGCTCCGGCGCCTGCAGCACCGGCGCCGACGCCGCCACGCCGGTGAGCGCGGACAGTTGCCATTGCCACTGCGCCAGTGCCTGCGGATCGGCGTTGTCCACTTCCAGTGGCGGGAACAGCGCCTGCGCGCCCTGCGCGTCCAGCCAGTGCTGCACCTCCCGCGAGAAGCCGCAGAACTGCGGGTACTGGCGATCGCCCAGGCCGAGCATGGCGTAGCGCAGCTCCGGCAGGGCCTGCGCCTGGCGCAGCACGCGGCGCACGAAGCCGCGCGCCGCGTCCGGCGGTTCGCCGTCGCCGAAGGTGCTGACCACGAACAGCGCGCGCTGGCTGCCGCGCAGCTGGGCCAGGTCCAGCTGCGCCAGCGAACGCACCTCCACCGCCAGCCCGGCGGCCTGCAATTGCGCGGCGGTCTGCCAGGCCAGGCGCTCGGCCAGGCCGCTCTGGCTGGCAAAGCCCACCAGCCAGGCGCCGGCGGCATCGCCGACCAGCCCCGGCAGCGCGCGGCGCGCGGCGCGCAATGCGCGCTTCTTGCGCCGGCGGTCCAGGTACAGCATCCAGCCGGTGACGAAGAACAGCGACATGCACAGGCTCGCCAGCAGCATCGCCACGCGCCCGGGCAGGCCGAAGAAGCTGCCGCTGTGCAGCGCGAACATGCTGGTCAGCAG
>NZ_AQOJ01000358.1:0-753 GCF_000364685.1 Xanthomonas sp. SHU 166 | reverse complement strand
CAGCGGTTGCTGCCGATACTCCAGGTGGCGCAGGACGCGGCCACTGGCCGGATCGACCTCCACGCTGTCGTAGGCACGGTCGTGCGCCGGATCGGGCGGCAGGTAGCGGGCCACGATCGGCTGGCCGCTGCGGCCGGGCAGGCGCAGGTCCAGGTAGGCGCGCTGCGCGGCCGGCACGGTGGCGAGGGCCGCCTGCAGCCGCGCGTAGTCCACCGCCGGTGGCTTCCCGCCACGACCGCCCTCCTTCTCCTTGGGCGCGGCATCGCCGCCGAGCATCGCCACCAGCCCCTGCCGGTACCAGTCGTAGGACCAGTACAGCCCGGTCGCGGCGATCAGCAGGTACACCAGCAGACACCAGGTGCCGATCACCGAGTGCAGGCTCCACAGGAAGCTGCGTCCCTGCCGGTTCCACTCCACCGCCCACCAGGCGCGCCAGCTCCACCAGCGCCGCGGCCAGCGCAGGTACAGGCCGGACAGGCAGAAGAAGATCAGCACGAAGGCGCAAACCCCGGTGACCGCCTTGCCGCGCTCGCCGGCGGCCAGGCGCCGGTGCAGGTCTTCGACGAAGGAGAAGAACCCATCCAGGCGCGGCGCCGGCAGCACCGCGCCGGTGTAGGGGTCGAAGTACAGGCGGCCGCCGTCGCGGCCGGGCAGGCGCACCGCGGACGGCCGCGTGCCGGTCGGATCGATCAACACGCGGTTGCTGCGGTGCGCCCCTTCCAGGTCCAGGCGCCGCGCCAGTTCGGCCAGCGG
>NZ_AQOJ01000357.1:0-1884 GCF_000364685.1 Xanthomonas sp. SHU 166 | reverse complement strand
CTGCTCGCCGGCGGCATGACGCGCGGCGATGGCGGCCAGCGGCGGATTGGCCAGGCGCACGATCTCGTCCTCGAAGGCGAGCGTGGCCCCGCTCAGGCCCATCACCGACAGCACCAGCCCGGCGCTGATGCCGAGCAGCCAGTGCAGCTGGAACAACAAGGACTTGATCACGTCGGCGCGGTGCGGGACAGGGCGATCGCGCATTGTAAATGAGAACGCTTATCGCATGCGATTGATCCGTCGCCGCGCGACGTCTACCGCCAAACGTGACCCACGGCGCAGTTGCCATTTGCGGCACATCCAGCGGTCACCCGACAGACATCGAATCTCGCCAGTTTCTTCACCTCCCCTGACCAGCCGAGGTTCCTGCAATGTCCGTCTCCCTGCGCGGTTGTCTTGCCCTGCTTGCGCTGTTCGCCGCCCAGGCGGCAAGCGCCGCCACCAGCTGTCCCACGCTCTACGCCGGCGGCAAGGCGCCGACGCTCGACGCGTCGATCACCAGCCGCACCACCGAGGTCTGCCATACCGAATACGTGCTGATGGCCTCCGGCGTGACCAAGGGTCCGCTGTACTCGGCCGAGCACATCACCGACCAGCAGGTCGCCGGCGCCGAATCGATCGGCCGCGTCGGCTCCTTCCACGACGAGACCGGCATCCCGGCCGCCGACCGCTCGCATACCTCGGACTACACCAACTCCGGCTTCGACCGCGGCCACATGACCCCGGCCGGCGATGCCTCGACCACCAACTCGGAGAAGGAAACCTTCTCGATGGCCAACGTGGTCCCGCAGGACCACAAGCTCAACACCGGCGAGTGGGCGCGGATCGAAGAGCAGGTGCGTCAGCTGGCCAAGCAGCGCGGCGAGGTCTACGTGGTCACCGGCCCGGCCTTCGACAGCGGCACGCGCAGCAGCATCGGCGCCGACCACGTGCAGATCCCGGACTACGTGTGGAAGGCGGTGTACGAACCCGGCAACGGCGCGGCCGCCTACATGTGCGTCAACGACAGCACCATCAACTGCGACGTGGTGTCGATCAACGACGTCATCACCATGTCCGGCGTGGATCCGTTCCCGGCGATCAGCGCCAGCATGAAGGCCAACCCGATCGCGCTGACGCTGCCGTAAGCGGGGATTCGGGAGTGGGGAGTCGGGATTGGTAAAAGCGTCCTGATTCCCTTGCCCGGGTTGGGGCGGCCGGAGGCGCGTGTGCGCCGGCCGGCCGCCATCGCGGGCGCACCTCAGGCGGTGTGCGCGGTCATCGCCTCGACCAGGGCCGCGAACACCGCGCTGCAGGCGGCGCTGCCGCGCACGTCCTGGTGCATCACGATCCAGCTCTCCAGGCCGACGCGCACCTGCTGCGGCAGCACCGGCAGCAGCGCCGGCGTGCGCCGCGCCAGCGCGACCTGGCAGAAGCCGATGCCGCAGCCGGCGCGCAGCAAGGCCAGTTGCGCCAGGTCGCTGTCGGCGCGCAACGCAAACGCCTCGCGCCGCCACAGCGGCAGCGCACTGCGGGCGGCGCGCAGGAACGGCGTTTCCGTATCGAATCCGATCAGCGCGTGCTGCGGCAGTTCCTCCAGCGCCTGCGGCAGGCCATGCCGGTCCACGTAGTCCTGGTGCGCGAACAGCGCCACCGCCACCTCGCCGACGCGGCGCGCGACCAGCACGTCCTGGGTGGGCCGGGTCATGCGTACCGCCACGTCAGCCTCGCGGTGCAGCAGGTCCTGCACCCGGTTGCTCAACACCAGCTCCAGCCGCAGCTGCGGATGCGCGCGGCGCAAGGCCGCCAGCACCGGCGGCAGCACTTCCGCGCCGATCACCTCGCTGGCGGCGATGCGCACCGTGCCGCGCACCGCATCGCCGTGGCGGCCCGCCGCGCGCTGCA
>NZ_AQOJ01000356.1:0-2904 GCF_000364685.1 Xanthomonas sp. SHU 166 | reverse complement strand
GCTGCCGCGGCACTGGCCGCCGTGGCGGCGCCGTTGTCGGCACCGCTGCCGGTGGAGGGCACGCCCGACGAAGAGGCGACGATCGCGCGGCCCATGCAGGAACAGGTACGCGTGCGTGCCGACCTGCTCGATCGCCTGGTCAACCACGCCGGCGAAGTGGCGATCTACCGCTCGCGTCTGGAGCAGCAGCTGGGTGCGTTCCGCGGCGCGATGGCTGAACTGGACCGTACCAACGCGCGTCTGCGCGACCAGCTGCGGCGCCTGGATCTGGAAACCGAGGCGCAGATCGTCGCCCGCTACCAGCGCGAACAGGACCAGACCGAGCAGAGCTTCGATCCGCTGGAACTGGACCGCTTCTCCACGCTGCAACAGCTCAGCCGCGCGCTCAACGAGTCCGCGGCCGACCTGGGCGGCCTGCAGGGGGTGCTCGACGACCTGGCGCGGCAATACGACGGTCTGCTGCAGCAGCAGTCGCGCGTCAGTTCGGAATTGCAGGACGGGCTGATGCGTGCGCGCATGGTGCCGTTCGACGGCCTGGTGCCGCGGCTGCGGCGCGTGGTGCGCCAGGCCGCCAGCGAAACCGGCAAGCAGGTGCACCTGAGCCTGGAAGGCACCCACGGCGAACTCGACCGCAACGTGCTGGACCGCATGGTCGCGCCGCTGGAACACATGCTGCGCAACTCGGTCGCGCATGGCCTGGAGGCGCCGGAGCAACGGCGTGCCGCGGACAAGGCGGAGGAGGGCAACATCGCCATCCGCCTGCGCCGCGAGGGATCGGAAATCGTGCTGGAAGTGGCCGACGACGGCGCCGGGCTCGACCGCGAGGCGATCCGCCGCCGCGCCGAGCAGCGCGGGCTGATCGCCGCCGACGCGGTGCTGTCCGACGACGAACTGGATGCGCTGATCTTCGCGCCCGGGTTCAGCACCTACGACCAGGTCAGCCAGCTGGCCGGCCGCGGCGTGGGCATGGACGTGGTGCGCAACGAAGTGCGCCAGCTCGGCGGCTCGGTGGACATCCACTCGGTGCGCGGCCAGGGCGTCACCTTCACCCTGCGCCTGCCGCAGACCCTGGCGGTCACCCAGGCGGTGTTCGTGCAGATCGGCGAGACCACCTTCGCGGTGCCGGTGGCGTCGGTCAGCGGCATCGGCCGTATCGGCCGCGAGCGTTTCGAGGCCGGCACCGGCGGCTACCGCTACAGCGGCGAGGAATATGCGCTGCACGACCTCGGCTCGCTGGTCGGGCAGGCGCCGGCACGCGCCGAAGGCCAGGCGCAGGTGCCGTTGCTGTTGGTGCGCGCGGGCGACCTGCGCGCGGCGGTGGCGATCGACCAGGTGCTCGGCAACCGCGAAATCGTGGTCAAGCCGGTCGGCCTGCAGATCGCCTCGGTGCCCGGCATCTACGGCGCCACCATCACCGGCGACGGCCGCGTGGTGGTGATCCTCGACATCGCCCCGCTGGTGCGCCGCTTCCTGGCGCAGCCGTTGCGGCCGGTGGTGGAGGCTACGCCGACCGAACAGCGCCGCGTGCCGCTGGTGATGGTGGTCGACGACTCGCTGACCATGCGCAAGGTCACCGGACGCGTGCTGGAACGCCACAACTTCGACGTGGTGTCCGCGCGCGACGGCGTCGAGGCGCTGGAACGCCTGGAAGAGCGCGTGCCCGACCTGATGCTGCTGGACATCGAGATGCCGCGCATGGACGGCTACGAACTGGCGACGGCGATGCGCGCCGATCCGCGTTACGCCGCCGTGCCGATCGTGATGATCACCTCGCGCAGCGGCGAGAAGCACCGCCAGCGCGCCTTCGAACTGGGCGTGCAGCGCTATCTCGGCAAGCCTTACCAAGAGTTGGATCTGATGCGCAACGTCTACGACCTGCTGGGGATCGCCCGTGTTCGCGAATGACGGCGACGCCACCTCCACGCCGGTCGCATTGCTGGCTCGTCCCGGCAAGGCGCGCGAGCGCCTGCGCGAAGCGCTGCACCTGGTCGGCGCGGCGATCGTGCTGGAGGACGACCCGGGCGCGATCGACGCGCAGACCCTGTCTGACGCTGCGCCGGCGGCTGTGCTGATCGCGCTGGAGCCGGCGATCGAGGACGCACTGGAGCGGCTGGATGCGGCGCTGGCGCTGCCCGGCGTCACCGTGATCTTCGACGAGGCCGAGCTGGCCGCGCGCCGCGAGGGTTGGGAAGCGCAGCGCTGGGCGCGGCATCTGGCGGCCAAGCTGCAAGGCCATCAGGACGTGCTGCCGCCCGGCCGTGAGACCGAGACCGGCCTGCAGCCGGAGCCGGGCCTGCCGGCGACGCCGGCGCAGTTGCACGAGGACGCGCCGATCGGCCTGCATGTCGACGAAGCTGCCGGCTTCGCCGCGGCCGTGCCGGAGGACGGCGTCTATGCCTGGCAACCGCCGACCGACGTCGCGCCGGGTTTCGAGGAACTGCAGTTCGCGCGCGCCGAGGCCGCTGCCAGCGAAGCGTCTGCCGTGCCGGCTGCACCGCAGGCCGATGCCACACCGGCTGCGCCCACAACCGCACCCGCGGCGCTGCCGGCCAGTGCCTGGTCGCTGGTCGACGACGATGCGCCCCTGCTTGCCGCTGCGCCGCGCGCGTCGCAACCCATCCCGCAGTTCGCCACCGAAGGTCTGTCGCTGGTCGCGCTGGAGTCGGAAGAGCTCGCGTCCACGAGCGGCGCCGGTGCAGGCGCCGCCGCGCACGGTGCGGTGCTGGTGATGGCCGGCATCGGCGGCCCTGACGCGATCCGCCGCCTGCTCGCCGCACTGCCGGAGAACTTCCCGCTGCCGCTGCTGGTGCAGTTGCGCCTGGATGGCGGCCGCTACGGCAACCTGGTCAAGCAGATCGCCCGCGTGTCTGCGCTGCCGGTGCTGCTGGCCGAGGCCGGCGAGCC
>NZ_AQOJ01000355.1:0-6188 GCF_000364685.1 Xanthomonas sp. SHU 166 | reverse complement strand
ATCGCGGCGTCGCCATGCGCGCGGCGCCGCGCCTGCAACTGGTACAGCGCGAACAGCGCCAGCGCCGCCGGGCCGGCCCAGGCCAAGCCGTGCGCGGCGCCGACGACGGCGGCCAGCCACAGCCCCTGCAGGGCGAGGTAGTTGATCAGGTTGCTCATGCATCGCACGCCAGCGCCGGCGCGAACTGCGCCGGCCGTGCGCGCGGCTTGCTCAGCCACAGGTGCACGTCGCCGATCGAGCGCTCCAGGAAACCGCCTTCGCAGTAGGCCAGATAGAACTCCCACATGCGGATGAAGCGTTCGTCGTAGCCGAGCGCGCGCACCTGCGGCAGCCTGGCCATGAAGCGTTCGCGCCAGGCGCGCAGGGTCAGCGCGTAGCTGGGGCCGATGTCTTCCAGGTTGAACAGGCGCAGGTCGCTGGCGCGGCCGATCGCCCCGGTCATCGCCGCCACCGAGGGAATGAAACTGCCCGGGAAGATGTGGCGCTTGATGAAGTCCACCGACTTCAGCGCCTGTGTGTAGCGGTGATCCTCGATGGTGATGGCCTGGATCAGCGCCTGGCCGTCGTCCTTGAGCAGGCTGCCGACCTTGCCGAAGTAGGTGTCCAGGTATTGATGACCGATCGCCTCGATCATCTCGATCGAGACCAGGCGATCGTAGCGGCCGTCGAGATCGCGGTAGTCGCGCAGCAGCACCTCGACCCGGTCCGACAGCCCGGCGGCCGCGATGCGCTGCCGGGCCAGTTCGTACTGCTCGCGCGAGATGGTGGTGGTGGTGACGCGGCAGCCGTGGTGCTTGGCCGCATGCAGCGCGAAGCCGCCCCAGCCGGTGCCGATCTCGACCAGGTGGTGGTGCGGCTGCAGGTCGAGCTTGGCGCAGATGCGCTGCAGCTTGCGTTCGGCGGCGCGTTCCAGTGCGGCCTCGCCCAAGGCGGCGTCGGCGTCGCGGAAGATCGCCGAGGAGTACATCAGGTTGCGATCCAGGAACAGCTCGAACAACGGATTGCCCAGGTCGTAGTGCGCGGCGATGTTGCGGCGGCTGCCGGCGCGGGTATTGCGCGCGAACGCGTGCAGGCCGCGCATCGCCAGGCCGCCGAGCCGGGCCAGGCCGGTCTCCATCGCGTCCAGGTGGTCGCGATTGCGCACCAGCAGGCGCACCAATGCGACCAGGTCGTCGCAATCCCACAGCCCGTCCATGTACGCCTCGCCGACACCGACGCTGCCGTTGAGCGCGGCCTGGCGGTAGAAGCGCGGGTCATGGATGCGCAGATGCGCCTGCAGCGTGTCGGCGCCCGCGGTGGAATCGCCCAGCGTGGTCAGCGTGCCGGCTTCCTCGATGCGCAACTGGCCCTCGCGCAGGCCATCCAGCGTGGCGAGCAGGCGTTGCCGCAGCAGGCGGTCGAGCCCGCGCAGCGGCGGTGCGGCAGGGGCCAGCGCGGCGGCGGAAGAGGGCGCGTGCGGAGCGTTCATCGGCGTTCTCGCGGAAGGGAGTGGTCGGGGTGGTCGTGCACCGGGTTGCCGCGCAGCCACAGCCGCAGCGCCTGCCAATGGATCTTGGCCATGACCTGCAGGGTCATCGCCGGATAGCGCAGCAGTGCCTGCGCCAGGCTGGCGCCGTCGAGCGCGCGGCGTTCGAGCACCAGGGTGGCGTCGAAGCGTCGCCGCGTCGCCGCCGGCGTGGGATCGAGCACGTCCATGTGCACGCGCAGTTGCGCGCCGGGTTCGCTGAAGCGCCAGGCATAGGTGTGCGCCATCGCCATGAACGGCGAGACGTGGAAGCGCTTGGCGAAGCGCCAGGCGTGCGTGGCGCCGTGGCTGCGCGCCTCGGCCATCGGCAGCACGTAGGCGTGGCGCTGCCGCCACGGCGTGTTGGTGATCTCGGCGACGATGCTGTGCAGGCGCTGCTGCGCGTCGTGGCAGTAGTAGAACGTGACCGGATTGAAGCAGTGGCCGAAGTAGCGCAGGTGGGTGAGCATGCGCACCGGGCCCAGCGGACGCTCGCCGGTGTGCTGCTGCACGCGGTCGCGTACCGCTTCGTCCAGCGGTTGCGCGGGGTCGCCCAGGTAGTCGCTGCGGCGGAACTCGGCCAGGTTGCGCCGGTTCACCGACCATAGCCAGCGCCGCGCGAATACCTGCTCCAGCTCGTCCAGGTCCAGGTACAGCAGGAACAGCGGGTAGCGGAACGCCAGCGCTTTCGGCGCGTAACGGCGATGCCGCACCCAGCCGGTGTATACCGCGCTGTGCAGGCCATGCAGGGTCGTGCCCGCCGCCGCCGACGTTGTCGAGACGGCGCCAGTCGGCGGGGCGGGCACGGCAGCACGGCGCATCAGCGTCATGACCAGGGTACCCCCAGCGCAGCGGCGACGTCGACCGCGCTGCGCAGGCCGTCCTCGTGGAAGCCGAAGCCCCAGCCAGCGCCGGCGAACCAGGTATTGCGCTGGCCCTGGATCTCGCCCTTGCGCGCCTGCGCCGCCACCGACGCCTGGGTCTGCAGCGGATGCCGGTAGCGCATGCGTCGCAGCACCTTGGCCGGATCGATCGCATCCGTGCGGTTGAGGCTGACGATGAACGGCTGCGGCGCCTGCAGCGACTGCAGCGCGTTCATCCAGTAGCTGACCGTGCACGGCGCGTCCGGATCCGCCGGTACATGCGCGTTCCAGGCGGCCCAGGCGCGGCGGTCGCGCGGCAGCACGCGCGCATCGGTGTGCAGCACGGTCTCGTTGTCCTGGTAGCCGATCGCGCCGAGGATCGCGGTTTCCGCGTCGCTGGGGTCGGTCAGCAGGCGCAGCGCGTCGTCGGCGTGGCAGGCCAACACCGCGTGGTCGTATTGCTGGGTGTCGGCATCGCAGGCGATCGCGACGCTGCCGTGGGCCGTGCGCTGCAGCGCGCGCACCGGCGTGCCCAGCCGCTCGCGCACGCGCCAGCGGCTGCGCAGCGCACGCACGTAGCTGTTGGAGCCGCCGCGCACCACCCGCCACTGCGGGCGGCCGCTGACCTGCAGCATGTGGTGATTGGCCATGAAGCCGATCAGCTGGCGCATCGGGAAATCGAGGATCTGCCGCGACGGCGAGGACCACAGCGCCGAGGCCATCGGCACCAGGTGCGCGTCGCGGAATACCTCGGAGTAGCGGTGGCGCTGCAGGAAGTCGCCGAGGGTGAGCTGCGCCAGCGTGGCGTCGTGCAGCACCTGCGGCGCCTCACGGTAGAACCGCCGCAGATCGCGCAGCATGCGCCAGAAGCGCGGCGACAGCAGGTTGCGGCGCTGGCAGAACAGCCCGTCGAGCGTGCCGGCGTTGTACTCCAGTCCGGTGCGTTCCTCGTGCACCGAGAAGCTCATCGTGGTCGGCTGCGACTCGACTCCCAGCCGCGCGAACAACGCGCTCAGCAGCGGGTAGTGCTCCGGATTGAACACGATGAAGCCGCTGTCCACCGTGTATTCCGCGCCGTCCAGTTCGATCGCGTGGGTATGGGTGTGGCCGCCGAGATAGTCGGCCGCCTCGTACAGCGTCACCTCGTGGCGCTGCGACAGCAGCCACGCCGCGCCAAGGCCGGCGATCCCCGAGCCCACCACCGCGATCCGGCTCATCGGGCACGCGCCTGTGCGCGCACCAGCCCGACCGGCACCGGCTTGAGCTCGCGGATCACGCGCGTCCACGACAGCGCCTTCAGGCCGTACCAGGTCAGGTCCAGCTCCCACCAGCGGAAGCCCTGGCGCGCGGCGCCGGGGAAGAAATGGTGGTTGTTGTGCCAGCCTTCGCCGAAGGTCAGCAGCGCCAGCCACAGGTTGTTGCGGCTGTCGTCGCGGGTGTCGAAGCGGCGGCTGCCGAAGCGGTGTGCCAGCGAGTTGATGGTGAAGGTGGCATGGAACAGCGCCACGGTGGAGACGAAGAAGCCCCACACCAGCAACTGCGGGCCATCGGTGCCGAGCTGCGGCACGTGCCGCTGCAGCCACCCGCCGAGCAGGAACAGCGCCAGCGCCAGCAGCACCGGCAGCAGCAGGTCGAAGCGGTCGAGGAAGCGCAGTTCGGGGAAGCGGCGCAGGTCCGGGATCGCCTCCCAGTCGGTGCGGAAGCCGCGCGGGGTCAGGAACCAGCCGCTATGGCTCCACCAGAAGCCGTGTTGGCGCGGCGAATGCGGATCGGCCGGGGTATCGGTATGGCGATGATGGTTGCGGTGGTGGGCGGCCCACCACAGCGGTCCGCGCTGCACGCAGGTGGCGCCGATCGCGGCGAACAGGAACTGCACCGGGCGCGAGGTCTTGAACGCGCGGTGCGCGAAATAGCGGTGGTAGAAGCCGGTGAGCGCGAACATGCGCACCGCGTACATCGCCACGGCCATGCCGACGGCGAACCACGACACGCCGACCCAGAACACGCCCAGGCACGCGAGGTGCAGGCCGATGTAGGGCGCGGCACGCAGCCAGTCGATGCGGTCTGCCCGCGCCGGATCCAGCTCGATCTCGGCACTGGTGTCGAACCAGCGCCGCAAGGTGCGCAGGATGCGGCCACGCGGGGCAGGTGGCGTTGTGGAAGGGCTGGGTTCCGGAACGGGACTCGGCACAAGCGCGTCTCATTGGGGGACTTTGGAGCGATACGGGCGAAACCGGAAGACGGATGCACCGCGTCGCATTTCCCCTGCACGGCTGCGAACGCGGCATGGCGGCCACGACGGCGCAGCGCAGGCGTCGCACGAATCGGAAGATCTGGCTGTCGTGCGGATGCGCGATGGCGGCGGGGATGTTGCCTGCGCACGAGTGGTGGGCGGGTGAATGCGCGCCGGGTTCTTGTAGACGAGCGCGGCATAGCCTGACCGCGGCCCGATCTCTCCGCGGCGCGTGCAAGGTACGTGGTGCACTGCCCCTCTCCCATCGGGAGAGGGGTTGGGGTGAGGGTACGGCGCGAAGCGCCTCGCGGAATCAGGTCCACGAGGCTTCGCCCGGACCCTCATCCGCCCCTTCGGGGCACCTTCTCCCGACGGGAGAAGGGGATCCATGGTCCCGGTGGGAGAAGGGTTGTCTACGGCGCCAGCTGCGGCGTGCTGAGGCGTTATTGCCCCTCTCCCGGCGGGAGAGGGGTTGGGGTGAGGGGACGGAGCGAAGCCCTCGCGCATCCAACTTGCGCTAGCGGACGCTGTACGAGGCTTCGCCCGGACCCTCATCCGCCCCTTCGGGGCACCTTCTCCCGACGGGAGAAGGGCATCCATGGTCCCGATGGGAGAAGGGGTGTCTACGGCGCCAGCTGCAGCGTGCTGATGCCGCCCTTGGCCACGACCGGACCGGTGGCCACGCCGCCGGGCGCGCCGCCGGGCGGTTCCATGGTGACCGCCAGCACCGCGCCGTCGCTGAGCATGGGCATCAGCGCATCGGGGATGCGCGCCACGCGCGCCTTGGCCTCGTCGAACACACCCATCGAGCGCGCCTTGCCGTCGGCCGGGATCAGCCACAGTTCGGGCACGCGCGCACTGTCGTGGGAGCCGGCCAGCGGGGTGAGGGTGATGCTGCGCTTGTCGGCGTCCATCAGCGCCACGTAGCCGGGCTTGCCGTCGTCCTGCATCAGCGTGGAGGTCATCGCGATGCCGCTGGGCTTGGGCGTGGTGGTAGTGGCGACCGGCGGGGGCTGCACGGCCGGCGGCGGCACCGGCGCACGTGCCAGCAGCAGCGCCAGCAGGCAGGCCGTGGCGGTGGCGAAGCCGCCGGCGCTGAGCCAGCGCCAGGTCCGCACGCTGTCCCAGAACCCGGGTGCGGCGGGGCGCGGGCGCGGCGCCGGCGCATCCAGGCCCAGCGAGGCGCGGATGCGCACCCACACGCGCTCGGGCACCGCTACCGGGGCGATCTCGTCGGCCAGCGGCATCAGATGTTGCTGCCATTGCAGCACGGCCGCGGCGAATTCGCGGTCGCTGTCGATGCGTGCTTCGGCGGCGCGGCGTTCCTGCGCGTCGAGCACGCCGAGCACGTACTCGCCGGCCAGCACGTCGCGCGGCGGCGGGGTTTCCTGTGGATCGGGCACGGAGGCGTTCATCGTTCCAGGCACGCTTTCAGTTTGGCCAGGCCACGGCGGATCCAGCTCTTGACCGTGCCCAACGGCGTGCCGCTGCGCTGGGCCAGTTCCTCGTAGGTGATGCCTTCGAAGAACGCGGTGCGGATCAAGTCGCCGCGCGGCGGCTCCAGTTCGCCCATGCACACGTCCAGGCG
>NZ_AQOJ01000354.1:0-8142 GCF_000364685.1 Xanthomonas sp. SHU 166 | reverse complement strand
CCGCCCGCCCCCCCGCCACTCGGTATCGGCGAGCGGATCGCGGCCTTCGTCCTGCAGTTCACCGGCGTCGTCCAGCGCCACCGACTGCCGCGCAGGTGCGCGTGCGCGCAAATGGTCGATGGCCTTGTTGCGGGCGATCATGGTCAGCCAGGTCAGGCCGCGCGCGCGCTGCGGGTCGAACTGCGCCGCCTTGCGCCAGACCGAGGAGAACACTTCCTGCAGCACGTCCTCGGCTTCGCCGCGCTGCGGCACGATGCGCAGGCACACGCCGAACAGGCGCGAGGAGGTGGTGCGGTACAGGCGTTCGAATGCGGCGCTGTCGCCGGTGGCGGTGGCCACCAGCAATTGTCCTGCTTCGTCGTGATCGGGCGACTCGGTCATGCCGGGAGACGGTGGCGAAGGTCGGCGCGATGCTACAGGCTTTCGCCGCGCCCGTCGCTCAGGCGCGCTGGCGCCGCCACAATACGCACGCGGTGAGCAGCAGGACGATCTCGAACGCGGCCAGGCCGGTCGTGGTCGGGCCGACCGGCCACAGCCGCAGCAGGCTGGCGCTGCGGTAGAGCACGATGGGCACGTAGAACGCCAGTGCCAGGAGCAGGCCGGTGCGCAACTGCCCGGTGCGGGCGAAGTAGCCGAACAGGAAGGCCATGCCCAATTGCAGGCCGCCGTAGATGACCAGGTATTCGGACTGGCCGGAGCGGTCCAGGCCGACATAGCCCACCGCTGCGGCGGTCTGCGCCGGCAGCAGCGTGCACCAGACGGCCAGAAGCGCGTACAGCGCGGCGTTGAACCACAGGTAGGCCTTGGCCATGAGGTGTCCTCGTCGATGCGCGGGCGATGCGCAGGCATGGTTGTAGCGGGTGCGGCGCGGGCCGGCGTGAATGCGCTGACGGCGCGGCTCAGCGCGCGCTGCATTGCGCGACCAGGGGTTGCTGCAGCGCCTGCTGCCAGGCGCCATCGTCGGCCTGGCCGCGCAGGCGTTCGGGAAATTCGATGCGCACGCTCGGGTAGCGGCCGCGCGCGTCGCGGATGTTGCCGACGCCGCGGAATTCGAGCAGGCGCCGGTCCTTGCGCGTGTAGGCGACGCTGAGGTCGGGCAGCAGCGTGCCGTACCAGGCGGCCAGGCTCAGGGTGTAGCGCTGCACTTCGGCGTCGGCCGGGCCGGGAGCGATGCGGAAGTCGAGCGTGCGCAGTTCGCTGGGCAGCACGAAGGCGATGCGCTGCGGTCCGCCGCTGCCCAGGCTGTCCCAGCGCTGGCGCAGGTAGGCGTCGAAACCCGCGTCGATCACCTGCGCCTCGGTGCTCTTGGGCAACGGCGCGCGGCGTTCGGCCTGACCCTTGGCCTGACTGAACATCTCGCGCCCGCTGCCGCTGCGGCGCACACCCTCGCGGTAGCCGCTGCGCGCATCGACCAGTTCGAAGTCCGGCGCGGCGCTGCCGTCGTCCACGCGCTTGCGCGCGAACGCGGCGCCGTCGGTGCACTGGTACAGCACCAGGCGCGCGCCATCCTCGCGGACCCAGTGGCTTTCGCGGTACAGCACCTGTTTGCCGTCGGCGGCATAGGCGATGCCCTCGTAGTGCAGCATCGCCCGCGCAGGCGCGGCGGCGACCAGGGCGGCGGCGCCGAGGGCCAGGGCCAGCGGCAGGTGCGCTCGGATGAGCGGGAAGGCGGCGGTCGACGTCGGCATGCACGGCGCTCCGGTGGGATGACACCAGGACATACGCGGCGGGTGCCGATCCGGATGCGCCCGCCGTGGGGCTCGCGCTGAAGCGTCTGTCTCAGCGCAGGACGATGCAGTCCACCGGACAGGCCGGCAGGCACAGCGCGCAGCCGGTGCACAAGGGCGCCAGCACCGTGTGCATGTGCTTGGCGCCGCCGACGATGGCGTCCACCGGGCAGGCCTGGATGCACTTGGTGCAGCCGATGCAGTCGGCCTCGACCACCCACGCCACCTGCGGCGGCGTGTGCGTGCCGCGGCTGCGGTCATAGGGCAGGGCGGGGACGCCGAGCACCCGCGCCAGGGCGCGCGCGCCGGCGTCGCCGCCGGGCGGGCAGCGGTCCACCTGCGCCGTGCCGGCGGCCATCGCCTCGGCATAGGGACGACAGCCGTCGAACCCACACTGGCCGCATTGGGTTTGCGGCAGCAGGCGATCGAGGCGTTCGAGCAGGGGGGCGTGGGCGGGCGTCATGGCAGGGGCGGCGCGTGCGGTACGGCATGCGGCAACAGAAGGCGCGGCGCATCCGCGCTGGATGGTCGGTACCTGCGGCATGCAGCGGTCGCCGCATTGTAGCGCGTGGCGCGCAGGCACCTGGGCGCCGCGGCTTCGTTCATCGTCGCTCGCCGGCGCACAACACCCTTGCTCGTCGCTGGCGCGCGGCTGCGTCGCGCGGCATGGCCGGCGGCGGCGCGCCAAGCTCAGGCCGGAACTGCTACCCGCCTGCCTACGCCAGCATGGCGCGCGCTCAGCGCCCCGAGCCGGTGTCGACCTGTACGCGTACTGCCATGCCTTGAAGGAACAGCGCGCGCTCGGCGGGAGTGGCATCGAGGTGGATGCGCGCCAGATCGCGACGCGCGACTTTCACGGCGTTGCCTTGCGCCGACGCGGGCTCGTCCGCCTGGGGAATGACCACGGTGACGACACCGGGCACCTGGACGCCTGGCGCCTGCGGCGGGCTGACCAGGGCACGCTGCCAGATGCGGATCGCCACGGGGTCCTCATGCTTGAAGCGGGCGAGCACGATGACTTGCGCGGCGGGAGGCGATGTGGAAGCGACCTGGGCATCGTCGCTGCTCCTGATGCGGTCGTGGTGCTGCCACCACAGGGCGACGCCAACCGCCACGCAGGCCAGCACCAGCAGCGCGGCGATGGACAGGATGACCAGGGCAATGCGCGCAGCGCGGTCCGGCCGGCGTGGTGCGGACGGCTGCGGCAAGGGTGGAATGTGCGTCGTGGCGGTCATACTGGTCGGGGAGCATGTGGGATGGGAGACTGCATGCTGATCAGCGCGGCCTTGCGGGGTCCGCAGTCGCCGTGGCGATAGCGGCCGGTCAGGCGCCCATCCTGCACTTCCAGGCGGTTGCAGATCAGGCCCAGCCCATGTTGCGTGCACCAGGGCCGCAGATACAGATCCAGCGAACCGGAGACCAGCACCACGGTGTGCCCCTGGGCCTGGTGCCAGGCGATCCGCTGCATCATGTCCGGTCGCAGCAGCGGCGGCAGCGCCTCGTGCGCATAGCGCTCGGCCTCGCGGGCGATCTCGTCTGCGTCGCGTCCGGCGAACACCAGCCGGGTGACCCGCGTGCGCAACGTCGCCGCCGACACCAGGCCCAGCCGATAGCCGGCCAGCCACGGCCCGACCGCCCAGCGCGCCCGCGCCTGCTGCGCCGGCGTGGCCACACGGCGCAGGAATCCCGAATAGGTATCGGCGGTGGTGACCGTGTGGTCGAAGTCGAATAGGGCCAGGTCCATGGGAATGGGGAATGGGGAAACGGGAATCGTAAAAGCGGGTCTGGCGGCGGGCTGCAGCTCTGCGATTCCCGATTCCCGATTCTCCTTTCCCGGCCTTACCGCACCGGCATGCCCGGCTGCGCGCCGCTGTCGGCGTCGAGCAGGGCCAGGGCGCCGCCGTCGAAGCCGGCCGACAGGATCATGCCCTCGCTGAGGCCGAAGCGCATCTTGCGCGGGGCGAGGTTGGCGATGAACACCACGTTGCGGCCGACCAGCTTTTCCGGCTCGCCGTAGCTGCCGCGGATGCCGGAGAAGATCTGCCGCTTGCCCAGCTCGCCGGCGTCCAGTTCGAAGCGCAGCAGCTTGTCCGAGCCTTCGACGAACTCGCAGGCCAGCACCTTGCCGATGCGCAGGTCGAGCTTGGCGAAGTCGTCGATGCCGATGTGGCCGGGATTGGGGATTGGGGATTGGGGATTGGTGGTGGCCTTCGCTTCCTGCTTGGCGGGGGGCGCGGCAGTTGGAGTGGGGGCGAGGGTGTCCTTGGAGGCGTCGGTCATGGCGTCGAGCAGCTTGGGGTCGATACGGGTGAACAGGGGGGCGTAGGGCTGGATGGCGTGCGCCAGCAGCGGGGCGTCGAGGTCTTCCCAGGCGGTGAGCGGGGCCGACAGGAACGCCTCGGCCTCGGCGCAGGTGCGCGGCAGCACCGGCTTGAGCGCGGCGGCCAGCACCCGGAACAGGTTCAGGCCCTGCGTGCACACGGCCTGCAGTTGCGCTTCGGCGCCGTCCTGCTTGGCCAGCACCCAGGGCTTGTGTTCGTCGATGTACTTGTTGGCCTCGTCGGCCAGGGCCATGGTCTGGCGGATCGCGCTGGCCGGGTCGTTGCGCTCGTAGGCCTCGCGGATCGGCGCCAGCGCGGCGACGAAGCGCGTGTACTGCGCCGCATCCGGCAGCGCGTCGGCGAGCGTGCCGCCGAAGCGCTTGTCGATGAAGCCTGCGCAGCGGCTGGCCAGGTTGACGAACTTGCCGACCAGGTCCGCGTTGACCCGCGCCACGAAGTCGCCCAGGTTCAGGTCGAGATCGTCGACGCCGCCGGAGGACTTGGCCGCGAAGTAGTAGCGCAGCGCTTCCGGCTCCAGGCCCACGTCCAGGTAGGTGCGGGCCATGACGAAGGTGCCGCGCGACTTGGACATCTTGGCGCCGTCGACGGTCAGGTAGCCGTTGACGTGCAGCCGGGTCGGCGCGCGGTGGCCGGTGCCGTGCAGCACCGCCGGCCAGAACAGGCCGTGGAAGTTGACGATGTCCTTGCCGATGAAGTGGTGCAGTTCGGTGGCGGTGCCGGCGGCCAGGTGCGGCTCGAACGCTTCGCCCAGGCTTGCGCACAGGGTCTGGAAGCTGCTCAGGTAGCCGATCGGCGCGTCCAGCCACACGTAGAAATACTTGCCCGGCTGGCCGGGAATCTGGAAGCCGAAGTACGGCGCATCGCGGGAGATGTCCCAGGCGCGCAGGCCGCCTTCGCTGTCCAGCCATTCCATCAGCTTGGCCTTGACCCCGGGCAGGGCGACGTCGCCGGCAAGCCACTGCCGCAGGAAGCCGTCGAAGCGGCCGACCTCGAAGAAGAAGTGCTCCGAATCGCGCAGCTCCGGCGTGGCGCCGGAGATCACCGACTTGGGCTCCTTCAGTTCGGTCGGGGAATAGGTGGCGCCGCAGACCTCGCAGTTGTCGCCGTACTGGTCGGCGCTGCCGCAGTTCGGGCAGATGCCCTTGATGTAGCGGTCGGGCAGGAACATGCCCTTGGCCGGGTCGTAGAACTGCGCCACCGAGCGCCGCGCGATGTGGCCGCCGGCGTCGAGCTTGGCGTAGAACGCCTCGGTCAGGGCGCGGTTGGCGTCCGAGTTGGTCGAGTCGTAATGGTCGAAGGCCACGCCGAACGCGGCGAAATCGCGCTCGTGGCTGGCCTGGATGGCGGCGATGAAGCTCTCCGGGGTGACCCCGGCCTTCTCCGCGGCCAGCATGATCGGCGTGCCGTGGGTGTCGTCGGCGCACACGAACCAGGTGCGGTCGCCGCGCAGCCGCCGCGCGCGCACCCAGATGTCGGCCTGGATATAGCCGACCAGATGCCCCAGATGCAGCGGTCCGTTGGCATAGGGCAGGGCGGTGGTGACGAGAGCGGTGGTCATGGCGGCCGGCGTTTCTGGGGGCCGGGGATTATTGCATGGAGCTGGGAATGGGGAATCGGGAATGGGGAATCGCAAGAGCGCCGCCCTGCGATCTGATGGGCCACGAAAAAGGCGCCTTTGCAGGCGCCTTGTCGGAGTGGGGTGGGATCAGGCCGGCAGATGCCGCTTTTAACGATTCCCGATTCTCCACTCCCGATTCCCGGCTTCCGTCACTCCCTGATCCAAGTCTGCGTCCGGCCCAGGGCCTCAATGCCGATATAGCCACGCATCTGCAGCTTCTTGCCGCCGTCGGTGAGGGTGACCTTGGCCTTGTAGGTCTTGCCCTTGGCCGGGTCCAGCACCGAGCCGCCGTCCCATACCGCGGTGCCGTCGGGCTTGAGGCCCCACAGGATGGTCATGCCCTTGATCGGCTTGCCCTTGCGCTCGCCGTCGCACTTGTCGCACATCGGGTTGGGGCCGTGGTTGGACTGCAGGATCTCGACCACCTTGCCGCTCAGTGTGCCGTTGGCGGCCTGTTCGATCTGCACGATCGACTTGGGCTTGCCGGTTTCGTCGTCGATGGTCTGCCAGCGGCCGACCGGCGAGGTGTCGGCGGCGTGCGCCATGAATGCCGCCGCGCTCAGCGGCAGGGCCAGCATCAGGGTCTTGAAGGTCGTGCGCATGTTCCCCTCCCGAGGGATGTCCGGTGCGGCCGGCGCGATGCCGGCCTGATCCGACTGTATACCCAAGCGTATGGTGCTGGGAATCCGCACTGCGGCATGCGGTTCAGCGTGGCCGGCGGTGGGCGTTCAGCCGCTTTCGTACAGTTCCAGCGGCAGGTCGTCGGGATCGGCGAAGAAGGTGAAGCGGCGGCCGGTGTACTCGTCCACACGGATCGGTTCGACCTCCACGCCGTGCGCCTGCAGGTGCGCGACGGCGGCGTCCAGGTCGCGCACGCGCAGCGCCAGGTGGCGCAGCCCACAGGCTTCCGGGCGGCTCGGTCGCGGCGGTGGGGTCGGGAACGAGAACAGTTCGAGCTGGCTGCCGTCGGGCAGGGCCAGGTCCAGCTTCCAGGAGTCGCGGGTTTCGCGATACACCTCGGCGATCACCGGCAGGCCGAGGAGGCGGCAATAGAAGTCCTTGGAGCGCGCGTAGTCGGAGGCGATGATCGCCACGTGGTGCAGGCCATCGAGGGTCAGACTCATCGGCACAGCGCCTGTCCGAATTGCAGCAGATGGCCGTCCGGATCGTGGATCGCGAACTCGCGCATGCCGTAGTCGAAGTCTTGCAACGGATAGACGATGCGCGCGTGCGGCTGCAGCCGCTGCCACCAGGTATTGACCTGGTCGGTGCGGAAGTACAGCGAGCAGGCGACATCGGAGACGGTTGCATCGTCCTCCGACAGTCGCGTGGCCAGCATCAGCGCCAGTGGACCGTGCCGCAGCGACACCCAGCCCGCCGCCACCGTGCCGCTGTCGAGGCGAAACGCCAGCGTTTCGGTATAGAACGCCAGTGCCGTGGTCAGGTCGGCACAGCGCAGCATTGGTGTCAGCGTAGTGAAGGTCATGCGCTGAGTCGGGGCGAGCGAAACGGGGCAATCCATGGGAGAAGCATAGCGCAGCGGTGCGGCCGCACCGCTGCGCGTGCCGTCTGCGACACTGTGCATTCCATCGCTGCGAGGCCGCCATGCCGCACAACCCGCTTGCCGCGCTGCTGGCCGAGGACCGGTGCCTGGTGCTCGACGGCGCGCTGGCCACCGAACTGGAGCGTCGCGGCTGCGATCTGCGCGATCCGCTGTGGTCGGCGAAGAGCCTGCTGGAACAGCCGGACCTGATCCGCGAGGTGCACCAGGATTATTTCGCCGCCGGTGCGCAGTGCGCGATCACCGCCAGCTACCAGGCCACGCCGCAGGGCTTCGCTGCGCGGGGGATCGACCTCGCGCACTCGCAACGCTTGATCGCGCGCAGCGTCGAACTGGCGCAGCAGGCACGGCAGGCGCAGCTCGCGCGGCACCCGCAGGCGGGGCCGTTGCTGGTTGCCGGCTCGGTCGGTCCGTATGGCGCCTGCCTGGCCGACGGATCCGAGTACCGTGGCGACTACACGTTGCCGCAGGCGGCATTGCGGGACTTCCACCGCCCGCGCATCGCCGCCTTGATGGAAGCCGGCGTGGATCTGCTGGCCTGCGAGACGCAGCCGTCATTGGCGGAAATGGCGGCCTTGCTGCAGGTGCTGGAGAAGTTTCCTGGGGTTGTCGCCTGGTTCGCCTGCACCCTGCGCGATGCCGCGCACCTCAGCGACGGCACGCCGTTGCGCGAGGTGGTGGCGTTGCTCGACGGCCACCCGCAGGTGGTCGCGCTCGGCGTCAACTGCGTCGCGCCGTCGCTGGCCACTGCGGCGTTGCGTCATCTGGCGACGCTGACGCGGTTGCCGCTGGTGGTGTATCCGAACGCGGGCGAGCGCTACGACGCCGAGCGCAAATGCTGGCAGGCCGACAGCGCCGATGCCGGTAGCCTGGTCGACCACCTCGCCGCATGGC
>NZ_AQOJ01000353.1:0-2606 GCF_000364685.1 Xanthomonas sp. SHU 166 | reverse complement strand
GCCTGATCGGCGGCTGCTGCCGCACCACGCCGCAGGACATCGCGCAGCTGGCGCGGGGTCTGGCAGCGGTGTAGAGGCCTTGCACGCGACGTACGATGGCTTCGCAGCCGGTTTTCAGGCCGTGTCGACGCTGGTCAATCGCCTTGGCCGTTTGTGGGAGGGACTTCAGTCCCGACGCCCTTCACTGCAACGCGTCGGGACTGAAGTCCCTCCTACAAGGGGTTCATGCGCGCCCAGTGCCCTGATGCAACTGGTGTGCGATCCGCACCGAGTGGAATGGGCGCAACGGGACGGCGATCGCATCAACGGGACGTCGCTGTAGTTCCCACTCCTGTCGCGCTGCACTTGCAGCAGCCGGCATGCCAGCGAGCTGCACTGTGGGAGGGACTTCAGTCCCGACGCCGTTCACTACAACGCGTCGGGACTGAAGTCCCTCCCACAATGGGTTCGTGCGCGCTCATGTCCTGGTGGAACTGGCGTGCTATCTGCCTCCGTGCGGCGGCTGCTTTCCCGTAGGGGCGGCTTCAGCCGCGACCGGGCTTCACCAGCAAGGCCCCATCGCGGCTGAAGCCGCTCCTGCAACGATACCGCGACGTCCCAGGTCGCATGTTCCGCGGGAGGAGCGGCTTCCCGCTCACCCCTTCTTCTTGCTCGCCACCCAGCGCTCGATCTTTTCCTGCAGCACGTTCAGCGGTACCGAGCCATCCTTCAGCACTTCGGCGTGGAACTCGCGGATATCGAACTTGTCGCCGAGTTGCGTGCGGGCGTAGTCGCGCAGCTGCATGATCTTCATCTCGCCGATCTTGTAGGACAGCGCCTGGCCGGGGATGGCCATGTAGCGCTCGGCCTCGGCTTCGGCGTCGGTGCGGCTGGTGGCCGAGTTCTGCAGCATGTAGTCGATCACCTGCTCGCGGGTCCAGCCCTTGCTGTGCAGGCCGGTGTCCACCACCAGGCGGATCGCGCGCCACAGCTCGTTCTGCAGGTAGCCGAAATAGTTGTAGGGATCCTGGTACAGGCCCAGGTCCTTGCCCAGAGATTCGGCGTACAGGCCCCAGCCTTCGATGAAGGCGGTCTCGCCGCCGAAACGACGGAACTTGGGCAGGTTGGTCAGCTCCTGCTGCAGGCCGAGCTGGAAGTGGTGGCCGGGAATGGCCTCGTGCAGGTACAGGTCTTCCGCATCCCAGGTCTTGCGGCTGGGCAGGTCGTAGGTGTTGACGTAGAAGATGCCGGGGCGGCCATCCTCGCTGGGACGCATGTACGAGCCGCTGGCGGCCGACTGCGCGCGGTACGGCTCCACCGGGCGGATCTCGAACGCGGCCTTGGGCTTGAGCGAGAACATGCGCGGCACCGCCGCGTCGACCCGGCCTTCCAGGCCGCGGTAGTAGCTCAGCAGCTCGTCCTCGCTCTTGAAGGTGAAGCGCTTGTCGGTCTGCATGAACTTGAAGAACTTCTGCATCGAGCCGCGGAAGCGCACCTGCTTCATCACCGCCTGGATCTGGCCCTGGATGCGCGCCACCTCGTCCAGGCCGATCTGGTGGATCTGGGCGGGAGTCAGGTCGGTGGTGGTGCTCTGGCGCACGTTCCAGGCGTACCAGGCATCGCCGCCGGGCAGGGCGCCGATGCCGGCGGTATTGCGCGTGGCCGGCAGATATTCGGTGGCGATGAAGCCGCGCAGCGCGCGGTAGGCGGGCATGATCCGGTACTCGATCATGCGCTTGTATTCGGCGGTGATGCGCTGCTTCTCGGCCTCCGGAATGTCCGCCGGCAGGTTGCGCACCGGGCCCCAGAACAGGCTCTCCTCGGCGGTGGGCTTGATGATCGCATCGAGCTGCGGCAGCACCTTCTCCATCAGCGCGCGCGGCTGCACCACGCCGGCCTTCATGCCTTCGCGCATGTTGGCGATGGCCTGGTCGAACAGCGCCGGGATGCCGAGCGCGCGCCGCGACCAGTTGTCGTAATCCTTGACCGTGCGGAACGGCTGCGCGCCGGTGCCGGAGCCGAGCATCACCATGATGCTGCCGACGTTGTAGAACTGGTTCACCGGCTGCATCCAGCTCGGGTACTTCTCCGCCTCCAGCGCGTTGCGCGCGTCGCCGACGAAGATCTCGTAGCTGAGCAGGTCCTGCCCGGTCAGGCCATCCTTGCCGATCGCCTCGGCCTTGCCCAGCCACTCAACGGTGAAGTCGTGCGACTGCTGGCGGAACGCGGCCGAGAGGAAGTTCGGCAACTGGTCGTTGTAGCGGCTGTCGCCCTGGAAGGTCGCCTGCAGCGGATTGAGCTTGAGCGAGGCTTCCCAGTAGTCGTCGTACAGCCGGTTCAGCTGTTGCGCCTTGGTCAGCACCACCGGAGCCGGCGCCGGCCGCGCCTTGCGGGCCTTGCTCGCCTTGGCGCGGGTCTGCGCGGTGGTCTGCTTGGTGGTCTTCTTCTTGGCCGCGTCCGCCGGGGCCGCCAGCGACAGGCTCAGGGCGGTGGCGATGGCCAGGGACAGCAGGCGGGAAAAGCGGGGCGGCATTGCGGGCTCCAACGACAAGCGAGCGGGGAGCTTGCCCGATCCGCACCGCCGAGGCCACCCATGGCCGCTGCCTGCGGGCGCCCACCGCCCTGCC
>NZ_AQOJ01000352.1:0-2209 GCF_000364685.1 Xanthomonas sp. SHU 166 | reverse complement strand
TCCTGGCGCCGCTGCGGCAGGCGCTGGACGCGGGCTGAGCCCCGCCCGGTGTGTGTGCGAACGCCCGCCATGCGCGGGCGTTCGCGGTTGCCGCACTGCCGCAAATGCGGTGCGTGCGGATCATGCGGTACATGCATCGTTGGTCGGACGGCACGCGCCGTCGCTGGCCCCCGCTTGCGTGTCGACGATGCGGGATGGCGGCGACGCTACCGCACGTCCCGCGTTGCGCGGCCGCAGCAGGCGTCCTGGCGGCAGCCGCGCCGCTACCGGCCGGCCTGGCCGCTCCATGCGCCACCGTCTGCAGGCCACCGGGGGACCGAGTTAGACTGTCGCCCCTCTGCGGCTCTCGCGGCCGCCCAATGGATCGTCACATCGCATGAGTTGGCTCAGCAAATTGATGCCTTCGGGCATCCGCACCGACAGCACGCCCAGCAAGAAGCGCAGCGTTCCCGAAGGCTTGTGGGAGAAGTGTCCCAACTGCAGCGCCGTGCTGTACCGGCCGGAGCTGGAGGAGAACCTGGAGGTGTGCCCGAAGTGCGGCCACCACATGGCGATCCGCGCGCGCGCGCGCCTGGCCGCGCTGTTCGACGCCGACACCGCGCCGACCGAGATCGGTGCGCGCCTGGGTCCGACCGACGCGCTCAAGTTCAAGGACCAGAAGAAGTACGGCGAGCGCATCAAGGCCTCGCAGAAGAGCACCGGCGAATACGACGCGCTGGTGGCGATGCAGGGCCTGCTCAAGGGCCAGCCGCTGGTCGCCGCTTCGTTCGATTTCGCCTTCATGGGCGGCTCGATGGGCTCGGTGGTCGGCGAGCGCTTCGCCCTGGCCGCGGAGACCGCGCTGAAGATCGGCGCACCGTTCGTGTGCTTCTCCGCCAGCGGCGGCGCGCGCATGCAGGAAGGCCTGTTCTCGCTGATGCAGATGGCCAAGACCTCGGCCGCGCTCGGTCGCCTGCGCGAGGCCGGCCTGCCGTACGTGTCGGTGCTGACCCATCCCACCACCGGCGGCGTGTCGGCCAGCTTCGCCATGCTCGGCGACATCAACATCGCCGAGCCGTATGCGCTGATCGGCTTCGCCGGCCCGCGCGTGATCGAGCAGACCGTGCGAGAAACCCTGCCGGAAGGCTTCCAGCGTTCGGAGTTCCTGCTCGAGCATGGCGCCATCGACCAGATCTGCGACCGCCGCGAACTGCGCGATCGTCTGTCCGAACTGCTGGCGCTGATGATGCGGCAGCCGGCCCCGGCGAAGAGCGAGGCGGCATGAGGGCCGGGAATCGGGAATCGGGAATGGGGAATCGTGGTGTCGCGCGTGCGTCGCATCGCGCGGCAAGCCCATGCTTGTCGCGATCCCTGGACGTCTCCGGCTGTTCCCGATTCCCGATTCTCCATTCCCGATTCCCCAGCGCATGAGCCAACGCAAATACTTCGGCACCGACGGCATCCGCGGCCGGGTCGGGCAGGGGGCGATTTCCGCCGATTTCGTGATGCGCCTGGGCAATGCGCTGGGCCGCGTGCTGGTCGCCGGCGGCACCGCACGGCCGACCGTGGTGATCGGCAAGGACACGCGCATCTCCGGCTACATGTTCGAGTCGGCGCTGGAGGCCGGGCTGGTCGCGGCAGGCGCCAACGTGCAGTTGCTCGGGCCGATGCCGACTCCGGCGGTGGCGTTCCTCACGCGCACCCTCGGCGCCGATGCCGGCATCGTCATCAGCGCTTCGCACAATCCGCACTACGACAACGGCATCAAGTTCTTCTCCGCACACGGCGAGAAGCTCGACGACGCCACCGAGCAGGCGATCGAGGCCGCGCTGGACGCGCCGTTCGCCACCGTCGAGTCCGAGCGGCTGGGCAAGGCGATGCGCGCGCGCGAGGCGATCGGCCGCTACATCGAGTTCTGCAAGGCCAGCGTGCCGCGCGGCTTCGACCTGCGCGGGCTGAAGCTGGTGCTGGACTGCGCGCACGGCGCGACCTATCACATCGCGCCGCTGCTGTTTCGCGAGCTGGGCGCGGAGGTGATCGCGATCGGCGCCGCGCCGGACGGGCTCAACATCAACGCCGGCGTCGGCTCGATGCACATCGACAACCTCGCCGCCAACGTGCGCGAGCACGGCGCGCACCTGGGCATCGCCTTCGACGGCGACGGCGACCGCGTGCTGATGGCCGACGACCAGGGCAACCCGGTCGACGGCGACGGCCTGCTGTACGTGCT
>NZ_AQOJ01000351.1:0-3776 GCF_000364685.1 Xanthomonas sp. SHU 166 | reverse complement strand
GGCTGGCAGGCCAGCGGCCGCCTGCACGGCCCGGTGGTCGGCACGCTGATGACCAACTATGGCCTGGAACGGGCGCTGGCCGCGTTGCAGGTGCCGTTCCTGCGCGCCAAGGTCGGCGACCGCTACGTGCACCAGGCACTGGTGGAACAGGGCGGGGTGCTCGGCGGCGAGGCCTCCGGGCACATGCTGTGCCTGGACCGCGCCACCACCGGCGACGCCATCGTCAGCGCGCTGCAGGTGCTGGAAGTGCTCAAGCGCTCGCGGCAGACCCTGCGCCAGGCGCTGGCCGGCCTGCAGAAGGTGCCGCAGCAGACGATCAACGTGCGCCTGCAGCCGGGCGTGCGCCCGCTCGAGGCCGAGACCGTGAAGGCCGCGCTGGCCGCGGCGCAGGCGGCGGTGCAGGGGCGCGGGCGCGCCTTCCTGCGCGCCTCCGGCACCGAACCGGTGGTGCGGGTCACGGTCGAGGCCGACGATGCCGCGCTGATGCGACAGACCCTCGACGCGCTGGCCGAGGCGGTCCGTGACGCGGCGTGAGTCGATCGCCATTGCCCTCTTCGTGATCGTCGCCAAGGCGGTCACGTTCTACCTGCTGTACCGCCTGCTGCGCTGAGCGCGGCGTTTGTCCCCTTCTTACGAGATGACGGTTCCTGCCATGACTGCGCGCATTCCCACCCTCGACATCACCCGCTTCGACACCGACCGCGAGGCCTTCGTCGCCGAGCTGGGCGCGGCCTACCGCGAGTGGGGCTTCGCCGGCATCCGCAACCACGGCATCGCCCAGGCGCAGATCGACGCCGCCTACGACGTGTTCAAGGCGTTCTTCGCGCTGCCCGAGGAGACCAAGCGCACCTACCACCTGCCCGGCAGCGGCGGCGCGCGCGGCTACACCGCCTTCGGCGTGGAGACCGCCAAGGACTCCAAGCACTTCGACCTGAAGGAGTTCTGGCACATCGGTCGCGAGATCGCCGACGACTCCCCGTACCGCGCGGTGATGCCGCCGAACCTGTGGCCGAGCGAAGTGCCCGGCTTCCGCACCCACGGCTACGGCCTGTACCAGGCGCTGGATGCGCTCGGCGCGCGCGTGCTGTCGGCGCTGGCCCTGCACATCGGCCTGCCCGAGCACTACTTCGTCGACAAGACCGATTCGGGCAACTCGATCCTGCGCCCGATCCACTACCCGCCGATCACCGCCGACGACATCCCCAACGTGCGCGCCGGCGCCCACGAGGACATCAACCTGATTACCCTGCTGGTCGGCGCCAGCGCCGCCGGCCTGGAAGTGAAGTCCAAGCAGGGCGAGTGGGTGCCGTTCACCTCCGACGCCGACACCATCGTGGTCAACATCGGCGACATGCTGCAGCGCCTGACCAACCACGTGTACCCCTCGACCACCCACCGCGTGGTCAACCCCCCGGGCGAGCAGGCGCGCCAGCCGCGCTACTCGGTGCCGTTCTTCCTGCACCCGAACCCGGACTTCGTGATCGACGTGCTGCCGTCCTGCGTCAGCGCCGACAACCCCAGCCGCTATCCCGAGCCGATCACCGCGCAGGGGTATCTGGAGGAGCGGTTGCGCGAGATCAAGCTGAAGTAGCCGGGAATCGGGAGTCGGGAGTGGGGAATCGTTAAAAGCGGGTTTCCGTGGCCAGTATTGTCACAGGCATCCACCGGCTTGGAGGCGAGGCGTTTCCATTCCCGTTTCCCCATTCCCTATTCCCGGCCTCATTCCACACTTCTGATCCGATGCGAGCCCCGGCCCATCATCCGCAGCAGCAGGGCATTGGGCAGTAGTGCCGTGAGCCCGAGCAGGGCGCGGTAGACCGCGCCGGGGACCACCCGGACCTTGCCGCGTTCGGCGCCGTCGATGCCGGCGCGGGCCACCGCGGCGGTCTGCAGCCAGATCCAGCGCGGCATAGCGTCCATCTGTTCGCGGGTGCCGGTGACGTCGTGGAACTCGGACCAGGTGAAGCCGGGGCACAGCGCGCAGACGCCGACGCTGCGGTCGGCGTTCTCCAGCGCCAGCGATTCGCTGAAGCGCAGCATGAAACTCTTCGCCGCCGCGTACAGGGTGTGGCCGTCGGCGCCGGGCACCAGGGCGGCGAACGAGGCGACGTTGAGGATGCGGCCGTGGCCGCTGGCGCGCAGCGCCGGCAGCAGCCGCCAGGTCAGTTCGCAGACCGCGCCGACCATCACCTGCAGGAACGCCGCGTGCACCGCCCAGTCCTGGGCGATGTAGCGGCCGGGCACGCCGTAGCCGGCGTTGTTGACCAGGATCCGCACCGCCAGCCCGCGCCGTTCGATCTCGGCCACCAGCGCGGCTGGCGCGGCCGGATCGGCCAGGTCCGCGACCAGCACCTCCACCGGCACCTGCGGCCGCAGTTCGGCGGCCAGCGCCTGCAACTGCGTCTCGCGGCGCGCGGTCAGGATCAGCGGCACGCCGCGGCGGGCGTATTCGCGGGCGATCTCGCGGCCGATGCCGCTGGAGGCGCCGGTGATCAGGGCGTAGCCGGGAAGCTGGGTCATGACGGTCTCTGGGCGTGGAGCGGGCGGCGTGGCGCAGGGCGGGGCAGGGGCGATGCCTGCCCTTGGCGGCGCATCGGCTATCCTCTCGGCACTTTTTCGCCGGAGATGCGCCGATGCGACGCAAGATCGTAGCCGGAAACTGGAAATTGCATGGCACCCGCCACTTCGCCGCCGACCTGGTACGGGAGATCGTCACCGGGCTGCACGAGGCCGAGCACGGCGTGGAGGTGGTGATCCTGCCGCCGCTGCCGTACCTGGGCGACCTGATCGAGCATTTCGAGGACCGGCTGCTGCGCTTCGGCGCGCAGGACGTCAGCAGCAACGAGAAGGGCGCCTACACCGGCGAGGTGTCGGCGGCGATGCTGGTGGACGTGGGCGCCGACTATGGCCTGGTCGGGCATTCGGAGCGGCGCCAGTACCACCAGGAGAGCAGCGAGCTGGTCGCGCGCAAGTTCGCCGCCGCCCTGCACGCCGGGCTGGTGCCGATCCTGTGCGTGGGCGAGACCCTGGAGCAGCGCGAGGCCGGGCGCACCGAGGCGGTCATCGCCGCGCAGCTGGCGCCGGTGCTGGATCTGGTCGGCGCCGAGGGCTTCGCCCGCGCGGTGGTGGCCTACGAGCCGGTCTGGGCGATCGGCACCGGCCGCACCGCCAGCCCGGCGCAGGCGCAGGCGGTGCACGCGTTCATCCGTGGCGAAGTGGCGGCGCGCGATGCTAGAATCGCGGATTCGTTGCCGATCCTGTATGGCGGCAGCGTCAAGCCCGACAACGCCGCCGAGCTGTTCGCGCAGCCGGATGTCGATGGCGGGCTGGTGGGCGGCGCCTCGCTGGTCGCCGCGGAATTCCTGGCCATCGTGCGAGCGGCGGCCACCTGTTGAGCGAACGGCCGCCGCTGGCGGCCGTTCGTCCCCCAAGTCGTACTGTCCGGACGGATTTCGAAATGCTGATGGTCATCCTCAATGTGGTCTACGTGCTGGTGGCGATCGCGATGATCGCGCTGATCCTGATGCAACGCGGCGCCGGTGCGGCGGCGGGTTCCGGGTTCGGCGCCGGCGCGTCCGGCACCGTGTTCGGATCGCGCGGCGCGTCCAACTTCCTGTCCAAGTCGACCAAGTGGCTGGCGGTGGTGTTCTTCGCCATCAGCCTGTTCATGGCCTGGTACGCCGGCCACAGCGCGCGTCCGGCCGACGCCAATCTGGGCGTGATGTCGCAGTCGGCCACCCCGGCGCCGGCTGCGCCGGCCGGCGAACTGCAGGTCC
>NZ_AQOJ01000350.1:0-1829 GCF_000364685.1 Xanthomonas sp. SHU 166 | reverse complement strand
GGGCAGTTGTCGGCGCGGGCGCGGACGATGCCGGGGGCGCGGTCTGCGCGGAAGCGACGCCAGCAACGAGGGCCAGCAGGACGGGAGTGAGGCGGAACGCGAAGGAGATGGACAAGGACATCGCTCGGCAGCGGCGGTGGCAAGGGCCGCAGTCTACGCGGCCTGTGCGGACCAGCGCAGCGGCCCTATGGCGTCTCCTCGCTCGCCACTACCGTATTCTCGCTCGCCACTCCCGCGGCCGCGGCCGGGGCGGCATAGCGCTGGCGGTGCCAGGCGCGCCAGCTCGCCCACAGTGCCCACGCGGTCGCCGCGAGCAGGCCGAACAGACTCAGCAGCGAGCCGGTCCGCGCCAGCCAGGGCGCGTGCAGGCCGTTGGCGAGGTGCAGCAGCACTTCGGCGATCGCGAAGCCGCCCAACGCCAGCAACGCCGGGGGCAGGTACAGCCGCAGCATCAAGCGGGTTCCGGCGGCCATGCGCGCGCTCCGGGATGGGATGCGGCGACGCTAGCCCCGCGTCCATGCCCGCCACGTGAATGGGCGGCATGCGCCGCAGCGGCCGTTCAGGCGCCGGGCGAGGCCAGCGGCAGGGTCGCCACGTCGATCTCCGACAGCGGGCTTTCCGCCGGACAGGCCTGGTCCGGGAACCCGAAGCGCTGCTTCAGCGCCTGGCCGCAGGCGGTCAGGCTCTCCAGGTCCACGTCCTTTTTGGTCTTGCACTCCTGGTCGAAGGCGACCAGGAACGCATCCTTACGCCGCACGAAATCGTCGCCGCACTTGCGCAACTGCTTGATCCGCTCCAGGTCGTCCTGCACCGCGTTGGTGCCGTCGAGCCCGTACTGCTTGAGTTCGTCGCTGCTGAGCAGGCGCAGGCTGCGGTTGGGCACGGTCATCATCAGATCGGCCACCGCCACCGCCACGCCGTTGCGCTCCAGGTAGTCCTTGACGTTGCCATAGACCTCCTGCAGCTCGCGATTGAGCTCGGCGCGCGAGGTCGCGGTGGAACTGATCCGCATCATCCGGTGGATGCCGACCTTGCCGGAGATCAGCCGGTTGTCGCCGGCGGCCAGCACGAACACGCAGGCGCTGTGGCAGACCGAGCCTTCGCGCACCCACACGGTCCAGCCGGATTCGCCGATCGCATCGCCGGCACGGATCGCCGCCTCGACCTGGCCGCCGCTGGAATCCAGGTCGAGCACGCGCTTGCCGATGCCGGTCTGCCTGGCCACTTCGGCCAGGCGCCGCACCATTTCGGCGAAGCCGGCGTTGATCTTGCCGACATAGCGCACCCGCATCAGCCCACGCTCGCGGCACGGCGCCAGCGCCGCCTCCACGGCGGGCCGGTCCAGCCCGGCCAGCGGCTGGCCATCGCCGGCGTCGGCGGCATAGTCGGTGTCGCAGCTGATGAAGGCCTCGCCATTCTCCAGCGTGGCCTCGTCCCAGGCCTGCGGGTCGCGCTTGGGCGCGACCGCATGCGGCGGCGGTGCCGGCGGCGCACCGATCGAGACCATGTGCTCGCCATCGGCGGAGGGGCTGTCGGCGACGGTCCGCGGTGCCGACGCCGGCTGCTGCCCGCAGGCCAACAGGCCCAGGCAACACAGCCACAACCAGCAGAGTCTGAACGGAGCGGCCAAACGGAGGATCCATGGACGAGACGAAAAAGACAGGCGCCAGGCGCCTGTGGACCTAGTCTAGTGCCGCCGCGCGGAACCTCCCCAACTGCGCCTAAACCGCGGTCACCGCGGCCACGCGACAGCCGCGGCATTGCTGTCCGAAAACGGCCAGTGCGCCGCGCCGGGGCCGACTAGACTGGCGCCATGCCTGCCCTCGCCG
>NZ_AQOJ01000349.1:0-952 GCF_000364685.1 Xanthomonas sp. SHU 166 | reverse complement strand
CCCCCCCCGCCAGTCCCGCGATGCGCGCTTCGACGGCGTGTTCTTCACCGCCGTGCGCAGCACCGGCATCTACTGCCGGCCGGTGTGCCCGGCGCCGCCGCCCAAGCGCAGCAACGTGCGCTACTACCCCAGCGCCGCCGCGGCCGCGGCAGCCGGCTACCGGCCGTGCCTGCGCTGCAGACCCGAACTCTCGCCGGAGGCGCAGCAGCACCTGGGCGAAGAAGTCGTGCGGCGCGCACTGGCGCTGATCGCCGAGGGCGCGCTGCAGGACGCCAGCGTCGCCGCGCTGGCGGCCGAACTGGGCATCAGCGCGCGTCAGCTGCAGCGCCTGTTCGTGGCCCAGCTCGGCGCCACCCCAGCAGCGGTGCACGCGACCCGGCGCCTGTTGCTGGCCAAGCAACTGCTCACCGAAACCGCCTTGCCGATCACCCAGGTGGCGCTGGCGGCCGGCTTCAACAGCCTGCGCCGCTTCAACGCCGCCTTCCTCGACGGCTGCGGCATGCCCCCCTCGGCGATCCGCAAGCAGCGCACCGACAGTCCCGGCGGCGATCTGGTGCTGCGCCTGGGCTATCGGCCGCCGCTGGACTTCCCGGCGATGCTGGCGTTCCTGCGCAAGCGCGCGATCCCCGGCATCGAGCGCATCGGCGAGGCCAGCTACGAGCGCGTGCTCGGCCCCTGCGAGGCCTCCACCCGCATCCGTGTCGAGGCCGATCCGCAGCGCCACGAACTGCGCCTGCACATCGCCGCGGCCGATCCGCGCGCCATTCCCGACATCGTGCGCCGGGTGCGCCGCGTGTTCGACCTGGATGCCGACCTGCGCGCGGTACACGCCACGCTCGGCGAGGATCCGCTGCTGGCGCGCGCCATCGCGCGGCGCCCCGGGCTGCGCGTGCCGGGCGGCTGGGACGGGTTCGAAGTGGCGGTGCGCGCGGTGCTCGGCCAGCAGGTCAGC
>NZ_AQOJ01000348.1:0-2501 GCF_000364685.1 Xanthomonas sp. SHU 166 | reverse complement strand
GCCGCGCGCCACCGCCAGGTAGGCCGGGGTGGCGGCCGGCGCCGGGGCCGGCGTGCGGTCCGAGGGCGCGCATGCGGCCAGCAGCAGGCTCAGCAGGGGCGCGGCGGCGAACGCTTTCATGGTGCGGGATTCCGTGAGGGCAGGGGCGAGGGCGGCGCGTTGACGCGGCGGTCGTCGAGGATGCGGCCGTCCTCCATCGACAGCACGCGGTCGGCATGGCGGATCAGGCGCGGGTCGTGGCTCACGCACAGCACCATGGTGTTGTGGCGGCGCGCGATGCGGTGCAGCAGGTCGATCACGATCTGGCCGTTGCCGGCGTCCAGCGCGCTGGTGGGTTCGTCGGCGAACAGCAGTGCCGGGTGCTTGGCCAGCGCGCGGGCGATCGCCACGCGCTGCTTCTCGCCGCCGGACAGTTCGGCCGGGCGCAGGTGCTGGCGGTGGGCGATGCCGACCTCGGCCAGCGCTTCCTCTGCACGGCTGCGCACTTCGGCCGGGGCCAGGCCCATGTACTGCAGCGGCAGCCGCACCTGGTCCAGCGCACACAGCGCCGGGAACAGGTTGAAGCCCTGGAAGATGAAGCCGGTGTGGCGCAGGCGGAACTGCTCCAGCGCGGTGGCGCCGAGCGCGCCCAGTTCCTCGCCCAGCGCCAGCACCTGGCCGGCGTCGGCGCGCTGCAGGCCGCTGAGGATCGACAGCAGGGTGCTCTTGCCGCAGCCCGACGGGCCGGAGATCAGGGTCAGCTCGCCCGGCCACACCTGCAGTTCCACGTCGCGCAGCACCGGCGTGCGCAGGCTGCCGGAGACGAAGCTCTTGCACAGTCCGCTGCCGCTGAGGGTGGCGGCGGCCGGATGCAGCGCGGCGGGGGCGACGATGCGGCTCATCGTAGCAGCAACGCCGGATCGGCGCGGCGCAGGCCGCGCAGCGCGGCCAGGGCCGAGACCACGGTCAGCAGCATCACCGCACACACGCACAGGCCCCAGCCGCTGGCGTTGAACGCCACCGGCACGTCGTGCGCGCGGGCCAGCGCGACCAGCGCCGCGCCCAGCGCGCTGGCGCCGATCAGGCCCAGCGCACCGACCCAGGCGGCCTGTTCCAGCACCACCCAGCGCAGGTTGCGCATGCTCACGCCCAGCGCGTTGAGCGTGGCGTACTCGCGCGCGGCGCCGAGCACGGTGCCGAGCAGGGTCTGGCTGGTGATGGCCACGCCGACCAGCAGCACGATGCCGCCGAGGAACAGCACGCCGGAGCCGGCGCCGGTGTCGAACATCCAGAACAGGATGCTGCGCCGGGCGAAATCGTCGGCGCTCCAGGCTTCCACGCGCGGCCGCGTGACCGCGCTGTCGATCGCCTGCGCCACCGCCTGCGGGTCGGCGCCGGGGCGCAGCCTGGCCACCATGTAGGTCGGCCAGTCCGGATGCGCAGTGTCGCTGTTGAGCGCGCGCGCGGTGTCCAGCGAGGCGAGCACGTTGACCCCGCCGAGCGCGCGCAGGCCGCGGCCGACTCCGATCACCCGCACGCGATGACCATTGATGCGCGCGCTGCTGCCGACGCCGACGCCGAGCTTGTCCAGTTCCGCGCGGTCCACCACCACGGTGTCCGGTTCGCGCAGCGCCGCGCGCAGGGCGGGGCTGAGCAGACGGGAGAACATCAGCCCGCCGTCGCGGGTGTCGATGCCGGAGATGTAGACCGACACCGCGCCGGTGTCGCCGGGGCCGCGCCAGTCGCCGTCGAACCAGATGAACGGCTCGACCTGCGCCACCCGCGGGTCCAGGTACAGCGGCGCGGCCGCGTCCGGATCGATGGCGCGGCCCTGGTCCACGCTCTGCGTGCCGGGATAGCCCAGCCACAAGTCGGCGTCGGAGCCGGACACATAGACGCTGGCGCTGCCGAAGATGCCCAGCACCAGCGCGGTCTGCAGCAGCAGCAACAGGCTGGCGAAGCCCACCGACACCACTACCGGCAGGAAGCGGCGCCACTCGTAGCGCAGGGTCTGGCGGGCCAGCGCGACCATCAGGGCTGCGCGCCTTCGTGGTTGCTGACGGCGCCTGTGCCGGGGATCGGCGCTGTGGCGCTGCCCAGTGCGGTGTGCAGGGCGACGTAGGCCAGGTCGCGCTGGCGCTGCGCTTCCAGCAGTTCCAGGGCGGCCTGGTCGCGCGCGGCCTGCTGCGTGGCCACGTCCAGGTCGCTGCCCAGGCCCAGCCGCCGGCGCTGCTGCGCGACCTCGCTGGCCTGCTGCTGTGCCTGCAGCACCTGCTGCTGGGTTTCGACGTTGCGCCGCTGCTGTTCCAGTGCGGTCAGCGCGTCCTCGACCTCGTTGACTGCCTCCAGCACGGTCTGGCGGTAGGCCAGGGTGGCCGCTTCCAGCAGGTCGCCGCGCGCCTTGGCCTTGGCATGGCGGATGCCCCAGTCGAACAGCGGAATGTCGATCACCGGGCCGAACGAGGCGATACCGTGGGTGGCGGTGCGGCGATGGCTCAGCAGGGTGGTCGACCAGCGGATCG
>NZ_AQOJ01000347.1:0-800 GCF_000364685.1 Xanthomonas sp. SHU 166 | reverse complement strand
GAACTGCCCGGCGCCAGCGCCGAGCCGGCCGCCGCGGTGCGCACGCTGGCGCACGCGCTGCAGCGCAACGACCTGCTCGGTTACGCCCGCGCCGCGGTGCCGCCGGCCCAGTACCAGCGCCTGCAACAGGCCTGGAGCGAGGACCGCAGCCGCTGGCCGCTGACCGAGCTGCCGCTGGCCGAACGCCTGCCCGAGGTGCTCGACACCCTCGCCGCGCCGGACGCCGAGCGCCAGCTGCAGCGCGCCTTCGACGCGCAGTTCGGCGGCCAGGCGGCGAGCCTGAAGCAGGCGGCGCACTCGCTGGGCCTGTTCGGCGTGCAGTTCCTGCGCAACCAGGGCCACTACACGCCCGAGCAGCGCGGCCATTACGTGCAACTGGTGCAGGCGCTGAGCGCCTGGGCCGCGCGCGCGCCGCTGTCCGAGCGCAAGCGTGCGCAGGCAGCGCTCGCGCGGCTGTGCGCGGGCGCGCGCCGCACCGGCGTGCGCAACGATGCCGACCTGCGCACCCTGGGCATGGACGAGAGCCTGCGCCGGCTGGGCCCGTTCGTGGCCGACCTCAAGGCGGTGCTGGCCGACTACGGCCTGGACCTGGACGCCAGCGCCGGCGCGCTGCGCACCGGCCTGGTCAACCAGCAGGGCGACCAGGCGGTGGTGCGCATCCAGTACCCGCTGGACGGCGAACAGATCGACACCACCGCGGTGCTGGTGCGCCGTGACGGGCACTGGTACCTGCGCGACACCCTCAGCGAGGTGGACGCGCTGCTGGCGGCCAGCGCCGGCACCGCCGCCGCGGCCGCGGC
>NZ_AQOJ01000346.1:0-1681 GCF_000364685.1 Xanthomonas sp. SHU 166 | reverse complement strand
CCTGACCGCGGCCCTGGCCGGCGCCGGCACCAGCGCCGGCACCGGCCGGACGCGGCTTGGCGTAGGGACGCCCCTGGCCCTGACCCTGGCCACGACCGCCGGGACCGGCGTTGCGGTGGCCGGTCGGGCCGGTGCTGACGCCATCGGGCACGTACCAGGTGCGGAACGCGGCGGGGTTGCCGTCCGGCAGCGGCTTGGGGCCCTTCGGGGCGCGCTGCTTGAACGGCTTCTGCGCCTGCTTGGCGGCCATTTCGCCGCTCACGGTCAGGCCGCCATGCGGCTTCTTGCCGCCGCGGCCGCGGCCGCGGTCCTCGCGGAACGTGTCGAAGCGGCGCAGCTCGCGGCCTTCGTCGGCGGTGTTGTGGCCGTTGACGTAGGCGTTGCCGCCGCGGCCGACCTGCACGGTGGCCTTGGCCGCCTTGCGCTGGCCGATCACCGGCTGCAGGGTCAGCGCCGACGGGGTGCCTTCCTCCAGCTTCAGTTCGGCGCGCAGCGCCTCGACCTTGTCCTGCGCCAGCTCGACCGAATGCCCACGCAGCAATTCGCGCGGCAGCGCGATCTTGCCGTAGCGGGTGCGCTTGAGCCGGCTGACCTGGCAGCCCTGCGATTCCCACAGGCGCCGCACCTCGCGGTTGCGGCCTTCCTTGACCACCACCCGGAACCAGTCGTGCGAGTCGGTGCCGCCGATGCGTTCGATCTCGTCGAACTTGGCGCCGCCGTCCTCCAGCAGCACGCCGCGCGAGAGCCGCTCGATCATGCTGTCGGGCACGGTCTGCTCGCCTTCCGGGGCGCGCACGCGCACCACGTACTCGCGCTCGATCTCGTAGGAGGGGTGCATCATCGCGTTGGCCAGCTCGCCGTCGGTGGTGAGCAGCAGCAGGCCGGTGGTGTTGATGTCCAGGCGGCCGATCGCGATCCAGCGCGCGCCCTTCAGCGCCGGCAGCGCCTCGAAGATGGTCGGGCGGCCTTCGGGATCTTCGCGCGTGGTCACTTCGCCTTCGGGCTTGTTGTAGATCAGCACGCGCGAGGGCTCGGTCAGCGCGCTGGCGACGAAGCTGCGGCCGTCCAGCTCGATCTTGTCGCCGCTGCGGATCGACATGCCGGTCTGCGCGACCTCGCCGTTGACCTTGACCAGGCCGTCGGCGATGCGCTGTTCCAGCGCCCGGCGCGAGCCCAGTCCGGCCTGGGCCAGGACCTTGTGCAGGCGTTCTTCCAGTTTCGGCTGCTCGGCGGCAGCGGCGTCGCGCTTGAGCGAGAGCTTGTTCAACGACAGCTTGCGGGAGGTGTCACTCATTTACTTGGCTCCGGCCGGCGCGTTGCGCGTCGGCCTGTGGTTCGGAATCGGCATCGTCAACAGCCACGGTCGTCGTCGCGACGGCGTTGTCTTCGGCTTCGTTCGCATCCGCCGCGCGCTCTCCCGGCGCGGCTTCGGGTTCGCCCGTCGGGGCGGTCGTGGAATCCGTGGCCGCCGGCGCGTGGGCGTCGTCGGTCGCGGGGGTGTGCGGTGCTGCGGTGTCGCGTGCTTCTGCGTCGGCGGCAGCGTCGGCATCGGCCGCGTCTGCCTGCGCCGTCGCGGCAGGCTCGGCGGGTTCGCCGGTGGCTGCGGCCTGCGCCGTGGTGTCGCCCTGGTTGCCCTGATCGGCCTCGTCGCCCGGCGCGGCGTCGGCCTGGGCCATGTCGC
>NZ_AQOJ01000345.1:0-4539 GCF_000364685.1 Xanthomonas sp. SHU 166 | reverse complement strand
TGCGGCTCCAGTTCGCCGATGTCCTTGAGTTCGGACAGCGGCGGCAGTTCGTCCAGGCGCTTGAGCCCGAAATAGTCCAGGAAGGTCTTGGTGGTGCCGAACAGCGCCGGCTTGCCCGGCACGTCGCGGTGCCCGACCACGCGGATCCACTCGCGCTCCTCCAGCGCCTGGATGATGTTGCTGCTGACCGCCACGCCACGCACCTGCTCGATCTCGCCGCGGGTGATCGGCTGCCGGTAGGCGATCAGCGCCAGGGTCTCCAGCGTGGCGCGGGTGTAGCGGGTCTTGCGCTCGGTCCACAGCCGCGCCACCCAGGCGTGCACGTCGCTGCGCACCTGGTAGCGGAACCCGGAGGCGACTTCGACCAGTTCCACACCGCGGCCCTCGCAGGCCTCGCGCAGCAGTTCCAGCGCGCGCTCGATGCTGCCTGGTGGCGCGGGTTCCTCCTCCGGGAACAGGCCGTGCAACTGCGCCAGCGGCAACGGCTGGTTGGCGGCGAGCAGGGCGGCCTCGACGATGCGGTTGATCAGCGCTTGATCCATGCGGGGGCGGGTTCTCGGTGGCTCAGGTGGTGGCGTCGGCGGCGTCGCTGTCGTCGAACTCGCTGTTGAACTGCAGCGGCGCGTTGGTGTTGCCCAGTGCCAGCGACTTGACGTAGATCGGCGGCATCGGCGGCCGCTCGGCGGCCTCGGCGGGGACGTGCGCCAGCGGTTCCTGGACGATGTCCAGCAACTGCTCCTTGGCCAGTTCCAGCAGCGCCAGGAAGGTGACCAGCACGCCCAGCTTGCCTTCCTCGGCACTGAACAGCGATTCGAAACGGTGGAACTTGCCGTCGTCCAGACGGCCCAGCACATCGCCCATGCGCTGGCGCACGCTCAGCGCCTCGCGCTTGATCGCGTGGCCGCTGAACAGCTCGGCGCGCTTGAGCACGTCGTACAGCGCCAGCAGCATTTCCTTCAACTCCACCGGCGGCGGTAGCTTGACCGCGGCACGGTCCGGCACATGGGCGTGCACCGGGGTGGTGTCGCGGTCCTGCCGCGGCAGCGCGTCGATGTCCTCGGCCGCCTGCTTGAAGCGTTCGTACTCCTGCAAGCGGCGGACCAGTTCGGCCCGCGGGTCCGTTTCCTCGCCGTCCTCGGCCGGCGGCCGCGGCAGCAGCATCCGCGATTTGATCTCGGCCAGGATCGCGGCCATCACCAGGTATTCGGCTGCCAGTTCGAAGCGCAGCTCCTGCATCACGTTGATGTAGTCCACGTACTGCCGGGTGATCTCGGCGACGGGGATGTCCAGGATGTCCAGGTTCTGCCGGCGGATCAGGTACAGCAGCAGGTCCAGCGGGCCTTCGAACGCATCCAGGATCACTTCCAGCGCATCCGGCGGGATGTACAGATCCTGCGGGATCTGCAGTACCGGCTGCCCATGCACGACCGCCAGCGGCATTTCCTGCTGCTGTGGCGGGGTCGTCTGGGTTGGCGGGTTCGCGTCGAGCGCGAGTTCGGAAGTCATCGGTTGGACATCGGTGTTGCGGTAGCGAAGGGCCGGGCAGGCGCGACCCGGCGCGGCTCCTTGCCGGCAGTGCTGCGGTTCAATGGCGCGTCGTCCCCGCAACGCGCTCGGTACTTCAACAAGACACACGACGCACGCCACGCGTGTCGTGGCGGCGGGAACTGCAGAGGAGGACGTCTGCGCGGGCGGTGTCAGGCAGCGAATCGGTCGTCGGAAGGGGCTTGGGGGCGCCGATCACCGACGGGCCGCTGCATCCGGCCGCGTGCAATACGGCCAAGGGTAATGCGCCGGCGGGGTCGGTGTCCAGCGCCGCCGTGCCGGGGCAGGTTCTACAATGACAGGTCTTTGGATAGGCAACGAGGGCGGAGACGCGATGTGGTACGTGATCGAGGGGTACGACGTGGCCGATGCGCTGCCGCGGCGGGCGGCGGCGCGGCCGGCGCATCTGCAGCGGCTGACCGCATTGCAGGAAGCCGGGCGGCTGTTGTTGGCCGGGCCGTGCCCGGCGATCGACGCCGAGGATCCGGGTCCGGCCGGCTTCAGCGGCAGCCTGGTGGTGGCCGCGTTCGACTCGCTGGCCGAGGCGCGGGCCTGGGCCGAGGCCGATCCATATGTCGATGCCGGCGTCTACGCCCGGGTCGAGGTGCGGCCGTTCCGCAAGGTGCTGCCATGAGCCAGGTCGGCGCCGAGCGGGTGGCGCGGATCCGCGCCGCGCTGGAGGCGGCGTTCGCACCGCAGGCGCTGGAGGTCGAGGACGACAGCCATCGCCATGCCGGCCATGCCGGCGCGCGCGACGGCCGCGGGCATTTCAATGTCCGCGTGGTCAGTCCGGCCTTTGCCGGCATGGCGCCGCTGGCCCGCCACCGCGCCGTCTACGCGGCGCTGGGCGAGATGATGCAGACCGACATCCACGCGCTGTCGATCCGCGCCGAGGTGCCGGGCACGGGCGGCTGACACCCGCCGGCGACGGCTGCCGCCGGTCCAAACAGGGGTGTGCACCCCGGGAAAAAGCGGAATCTGCACCTGGATTATGCTGCATTGCGGCACGATTCCGACCGGTTTCTCATTATTCAAGTGGTTGAAAAATAAGGCGTTTATTGTAAAAATAACAAAAGGCTTCTGCCTCGCGCTGAAAACGATTACAGTCCGCGCCAGTTTCTCAAGGTCTCTGCCGCGGAGGGCGGCACGATGGCGAAGAGCGCGGTTACCATCAAAGACGTCGCACGCGAGGCCCGGGTTTCCGTGGCCACCGTGTCGCGTGCGCTCAATGGCCACGAGAACGTGGCCGCACCGGTGCGGACCCTGGTGCTGGAAGTGGCCGAGCGCCTGCGCTACAGCCCGCATGCGGCGGCGCGCAGCCTCAGCAGCCGCCGCACCCAGACCCTGGGCGTGGTGCTGCCCGACCTGTACGGCGAATTCTTCTCCGAACTGATCCGCGGCATCGACGGCGCCGCCCGCGCGCGCCGCCAGCACCTGCTGGTGTCCAGCTACCACGGCGACCCGGAAGAGCAGGGGCGGGCGCTGCGGGCGATGCGCGGCCGCGTCGACGGCCTGCTGGTGCTGTCGCCGTATGCCGAGCGCCCGGGCTTTCTCACCGACAACCTGCCGCAGGCGTTGCCGACGGTGTTGATCAACACCCACCTGCCGGGCACCGAATATCCGGTGCTGAGCATCGACGACCACGCCGGCGCGGTGGCGATGACGGAGCACCTATTGGCGATGGGGCATCGCCGCATCGCCTTCATCGGCGGCCCGGAACTGAACTTCGACGCGCGCGAACGCCTGCGCGGCTTCCGCGACGCCATGGCACACCATTCCGGCGAAGCGCATGGCCAGGAGTTCCCGGGCGACTTCGACGAAGCCTCCGGCTATCGCGCCGGACAGGCGATGCTGCAGGCCGGCACGCTGCCCGATGCGGTGTTCGCCGCCAACGACATGACCGCGCTCGGCTGCCTCTACGCCTTCACCCAGAGCGGCGTGCGCGTGCCCAACGACATCGCGTTGGCCGGCTTCGACGACATTCCGCTGGCGCGTTTCGTTCACCCATCCCTCACCACCATGCGCGTCAGCATCGCCGGGCTTGGTGAGCAGGCGATGCACCGCCTCCTGCACTTGATCGATCGGCCCGACGCGGACGACCGGCAGCGGCAGACCCTGGTTCCTACGTTGGTCGTGCGCGATTCCAGCACGGCCCGTTCCTGATGCGACGCACTTTTCTGCGCCGCATCGCTTGTTCCACTTCGTTCCATCGAAGCACCACGCACCACCCATAACGAGCATCACGTCTTCCTGGAGGGAAAACCCCACATGCAACACACCCCGCACTCCGCCCGGCCCACGCGCAAGCTGTTGAGCTGCGCCCTCGCCAGTTGTCTGCTGCTGGGCGCCGCGCCGGCATTCGCGCAAAGCACCGGTGCCACCATCCGCGGCCAGGTCAAGGTCGATTCGGCGCCGGCCACGTCCGCGCAGGTCACCGCCACCAACCTGGCCACCGGTCTGAGCCGCAGCGTGCAGACCAGCAACGGCACCTATTCGGTCGGCGGCCTGCCGCCGGGTTCCTACCGCATCGACGTCACCGCCGACGGCAAGACCACCTCGCAGAACGTCACCGTGCAGGTCGGCCAGACCGCCACCCTGGATCTGGGCGTGGGCGGCGAAGCGGCCACCGCCAACGGGCAGGGCGCGACCACGCTCGACGCGGTGCAGGTACAGGCGCCGCCGGTGCTGGTGGAAACCCGTACTTCGGAGAACGCCACCTACATTTCCAACGTGCAGATCGAGAAGCTGCCGCAGGCCACGCGCAACTTCCTTGAGCTGGCCGACAGCGTGCCGAGCGTGCAGTTCCAGCGCGACGCCAAGGGCAACACCACGGTGCGCTCCGGCGCGACCTCGGCCAACGGCACCAACGTCTACATCGACGGCATCAGCCAGAAGAACTACGTGCTGACCGGCGGCGTCAGCGGCCAGGATTCCAGCCGCGGCAACCCGTTCCCGCAGTCGGCGATCGGCGAGTACAAGGTCATCACCTCCAAC
>NZ_AQOJ01000344.1:0-3954 GCF_000364685.1 Xanthomonas sp. SHU 166 | reverse complement strand
GCCGCGGTGATCTCCGCCGAAGCGCGCTCGGACGCCGAAGCCACCGCGCGTTCGGCGCAGGCCGACGTGCACCGCAGCGCGGCGCTGCGCGGCCAGGCCACCGCGGCACAGGCGCAGGCGGTGGCATCGGTGGAACAGGCGCAGGCCGCGCTCGACCTGGCCGAGCTGGATCTGCAGCGCACCCAGGTCCGCGCCACCGCCGACGGCTACATCACCAATCTGGAAGTGCGCGTCGGCGACTACGCCCAGGCCGGCAGTGCGCGCCTGGCGCTGGTCCGCGACGATGCGATGTGGGTCTACGGCTATTTCGAGGAAACCAAGCTGCCGCGGGTCCACGTCGGCGACCGCGCCGACATCCGCCTGATGAGCGGCGGCCTGATGCTGCACGGCCAGGTCGAGGGCATCGCCCGCGGCATTTCCGACAGCGACAATCCGACCGGCACCTCGCTGCTGGCCAACGTCAGCCCCACCTTCAACTGGATCCGCCTGGCGCAGCGCGTGCCGGTGCGCATCCGCATCGATCCGGCCAGCGTGCCGCAGGGCACCCTGCTCGCTGCGGGCATGACCGCCACGGTCAGCGTGCATCCGCGGGAAAACTGATGCCGCGCCTATGGGGCCTCCAGCGATCAGGCAGGCTCACGTGTAGTAGCGGTTTTCGGGGCAGCTCCAACAACGACGAAACGTCATTTGCAGAGCGGCTTCAGCCGCGACGCGCATTCCTGCTACACCGCGTCGCGGCTGAAGCCGCTCCCACACGTTGCAAGGACAGATCCCGCCGAGCCGCGGCAACAACGGGTTGCCAGTGGCGCGCTCGCAGCGGCAGCAGACGCCTACCGCAGCAAACCAGCACGGCGCAGGCCTTGCGCCTGCGCGCATGCTGTCGCCGCGGTCACCGCAGTCCTCAGTCCTTGGCCTGCCGATTGACGCCGAGGAAGCGCCCGGCGATCACCGCATAGCCGCTTCGCGACACCGTGCTGCCCGGATCGAAGTAGGCATGCAGGGTCGGCTGCAGGTCCTGCGGCCCTTGGGTCAACGCGAAGCGCGCATTGAGGATGCCGGCATCCAGCGCCAGCTGCACGTAGCCGCGCAGGTTGCTCGGGATCGCCGCCACGTCCTCGATCGGCAGGCGCTGGTTGTTGTAACTCACCGACAGCGTGCCGTCGAAGGCCAGCGCCTGCGTCTGCAGGCCCAGCGCCTGCACCAGCGAATACGCCAACTGCAGTTTGCTGACAGCGTCGTTGGGGCGGAAATCGCCGGCGACCAGCCCCATCACCGCGGCCTGGTTCTGCTGCAGGTCGCGCAGCACCCCGCCCTTGCCCACGGCTGCCTCGGCAAACGGATAGGCCGGGTCGTTGCGGCCGAGCCCGCTGAAGCTGGGCGTGGCCGGCAGCGCCTGGCGCACGCCGGCACCCATCACCAGATAGCGCGCCAACTCCGCGCGCTTGAGCGGATTCTGCGGGCGGAACAAGCCATCGGCGTAACCGTCGATCAGGCGGTTGGCGACCGCGTACTCCACCGCGCCGCGATCGCGGTCGCCGCTGGCGACGTCGTTGAGGCCGGTGTAGCCGCCACTGCGCAGGAAATCCAGGGTGCCGCGCACCGTGCCCGGGGCCGCGATGCCGTTGCTGCCCTTGGGCGCCACCGGCACGCCGCTGATCGAACCGATGCCGCGCACACTGATGGTCCAGGTGCCCGGCTTGCCCGGCGCACCGACACTGACCGTGCTGCCCAGCAACGGCAGCGCCACCGGCGAGCCGTGGCTGACGCCGTCCGGATCGGTCAGCACCAGCGCCTGGGTGTTGGCGTCGATAGTGGCCTTGGCGCTGACCCAGGCGACGTCCTTGCCGACGGTGAACGCCTGCGTTTGCGGCGTACCCACCGGCGAGAACGCCACCTCGAACGGCTGGCTGCCGCCGGGCAGCACCAGCGCATTGCTGTAGAACGGATGCAGGGAATTGACCGTCTTGCCGAAGCCGCTGCGCTGCTTGCTCGCTTCCAACAGCGCGGCATAGGCATTCACGTAGCCCGCGCCAGCCTCCCAGTACGTGCGCCCGGGGATGTTGGTGGCGGTGCGTTCGAGCAGGTCCTTGACCTGGTCCGGGGTCAGGTCCGGGTTGGCCTCCAGCAGCAGCGCGACGATGCCGGCCACGTGCGGGGTGGCCATCGAGGTACCGCTCATGGTGGTGTAGAACGGCAGTTGCGCCGGCGCGATCAGCTTGCTGTCCTTGTCCGCGGCCAGCGGCGGCAACGCGCCGGTGGAATCTCGGGTGGAGACGATGTCCACGCCGGGCGCGGTGATCGTCGGCTCGTTGAGATAGGTCCAGGTCTTGCCGTCGGCCATGGTGAAGCTGCCGCTCTCGCCGCGCTTGCCGCGCGATGAGAAGTCGGCCAGCGTGCCGTCCTTCTCGCCCGCGGCCACCGAGATCACCCACGGCGCCTGCGCGTACGGATTGTGGGTGTCTTCCTTGGGACCGTCGTTGCCGGCGGCGAACACGCTGACGATGCCGCGCTTGTACAGCTCGTAGGTGGCGACGTTGACCGGATTCTGCGGATCGAACTTGCCGGAGGAGCCCCAGGAATTGCTGGTGACGCGGATCGGATCCTTGAAGCTGAACTGATGCGTGGCCGCATAATCCAGACCGCCGACCGCGTCCAGGATCAGCAGCACCGCACCGGATCCGTAGCCGACCAGACTGGCGCCGGTCGCCACGCCGCGATAGGCGCCGTTGGACTGCGCGCCGGTGCCGCCGACCGTGCCGGCGCAGTGCGTGCCATGGCCGGAGCCGAGGTCGGTATTGGGCACGCCCTCCGCATAGGTGATCGGCAGCATCGCATCGACGTTGGCCAGGTTGGTGGTGCCCAGCACGTTCTGCACGACGCGGGTGCCGTAGGCGAGATCGCGATGGGTGGCATCGATGCCGGAATCGTTGATCATCACCCCGACGCCGCGGCCGCTGTAGGGCAGCGCGCGGCCGAAATCGCCGGGATTGCCCTGCGCGCGGTCCACGCCGGTCAGCTCGCGAGCTTCCTTGTTGAAATAGCGCAGCGGTGCGTTGTAGTAGATCGAGGCGACGTCGTCGCGCTGCGCCAGCGCGCGGATCTCGGCAGGCGTGGCCAGCGCGCCGGCGATCGGCAGCGTGCGCATGGTGATCCCGCGGGTGATGCCCAGCGCATGCAGCGCGGTGAGTTGCGAGGCCGAGACCGGCCCGGACTGATCGTAGGTGATCACGATCTGCAGTGCGTCGCCGGCCGGCGCAGCGGCGAGCTTGGCTTCCAGCACCTGGTCGAGATGGGCGGCGGCCAGGGCGTCGCCGCCGGCGAGTACACCGCCGGCGAGGACGGCGCAGATACCGACGGCAAGAACGGGACGGCGAATGGACATTGCGGAATCTCCGGATCGTCGAAGCCCGTAGCGGGCGGTCACCGCAGCGTGCGGGGCGCACCGATGCGCGGCCAATCCGGTATCGCACCCAGGCCGGCCGGGTGGAAACACCCAGCCGAGGCGCATGCAACTACCACGGGATTGGAGGGTGCGCTCCCCTGTCGCCGCTCGCGACAGTCGGCACTGCACGGCGAGCCACACGCCGGGGCATGCCACCCGATCCAGCGAACACCGCGGCTGGAACGGCAACAGAGTGCATGGCAGGCAGAGGGCGCCGACATGCGGCAAAAACAGGGTGCGGGGAGCGGCGTGCCCGATCCGGCGCATCGGCGCGCGGTGCGGCCGAAAGGAATGCGGGACGTGCGGGGCCCATTCCGATTCCCGGACGCCATTCCGGGGAGCGGTGGAACCCCGCACGTCCAGCACGGGGGATCGCGGTGGCTGCCGACCACGCCGCCGAACGGCGACAGCGTGATCGAAGACAACCGCGAAAACGTCAACGACAGCAGTCGATCGGACGGCGCTTCATTTGGTCGAAGAACGGCGGCCTCCGGACTGCATCGCAAGCACCG
>NZ_AQOJ01000343.1:0-3049 GCF_000364685.1 Xanthomonas sp. SHU 166 | reverse complement strand
GGATCGGGCGGACGCTGGCGTCCGCCCGATCCGGTCACTTCTTGCTGGCTTCGCGCAACGCCGAGTAAGCGTTGAGATAACCGGCGCCGACTTCCCAGGAGGCACGTCCCGCCATCGGTGTGGCGGTACGCTCGATCAGGTCCTTGACCTGGTCCGGGGTCAGGTTCGGATTGGCCTCCAGCACCAGCGCCACCACACCCGCCACATGCGGCGTGGCCATCGAGGTGCCGCTCATGGTGGTGTAGAACGGCAGCTGCGCCGGCGCGATCAGCTTTTCGTCCTTCTGCGCGGCCAGCGGCGGCAACAGGCCGGTGGAGGCGCGGGTGGAGATGATGTCCACGCCCGGCGCGGTGATGCTGGGCTGGTTGATGTGGGTCCAGCTCTTGCCGTCGGCGGTGGTGAAGGTATCGCGCTCGCCGGCCTTGCCGCGCGAGGAGAAGTCGGCCAGCGTGCCGTCGACGTTGCCGGCGGCGACCGAGATCACCCACGGCGCCTGCGCGTACGGATTGTGGGTGTCTTCCTTGGGACCGTCGTTGCCGGCGGCGAACACGCTGACGATGCCGCGCTTGTACAGCTCGTAGGTGGCGACGTTGACCGGATCGGCCGGATCGAACTTGCCGGAGGTGCCCCAGGAGTTGCTGACGACGCGGATCGGATCCTTGAAGCTGTTCTGGTGCGAGGCCGCGTAGTCCAGGCCGCCCACCGCATCCAGCACCAGCAGCACACCGCTTGAGCCGTAGCCGACCAGGCTGGCGCCGGTTGCCACGCCGCGGTACTTGCCGCCGGACTGCGCGCCGCTGCCGCCGACCGTGCCGGCGCAGTGGGTGCCATGGCCGGAACCGGCGTCGGTGTTCGGCACGCCCTCCAGGTAGGTGACCGGCAGCATCGAGTTCAGATTGTGCAGGTTGGTGTTGGCCAGCACGTTCTGCACCACGCGGTCGCCATAGGCCAGATCGCGGTGGGTGGCATCGATGCCCGAGTCGTTGATCAGCACGCCGACGCCGCGGCCGGTGTACGGCACGGTGCGGCCGAAGTCGCCCGGATTGCTCTGCGCGCGGTCGACCCCGGTGGCCTGGCGCGCATCCTGGTTGAAGTAGCGCAGCGGGGCGTTGTAGTAGATCGAGGCGACGTCGTCGCGCTCGGCCAGCGCCAGGATCTCCTCCGGCGTGGCCAGCGCACCGGCGATCGGCAGGGTCTGCATGCTGACGCCGCGGGTGATGCCCAGGTCGTGCAACACGGTCAGCTGCGCCGCCGAGACCGGCTTGGACTGCTTGTAGGTGATGACGATCTGCAACTCGTCGGTCAGCGGCGTGCTGGCCAGCTTGGACTCCAGCAGGCTGTCCAGATGCGCGGCGGCTTCGGCCTTGCCGCCAGCGAAGACGCCGCTGGCGAGCACGGCGCAAATGCCGATGGCGAGTGCGGGACGACGGATGGGCATCTGGAATCTCCGGTTGGTGGGCCCGGGACGGGCGGGTGACTGCAGCCTGACGCGGCCGCGCGGTGGCGCCTATCCGGGATCGCCCCTACTGCGCGTGGGTGGAAACACCCAGGGCCGCGTGCATCGCCCGTACGGATCGGTATGATCGGGACGAAGGCCGCTGCCGCGCGCCGCGGTGCCGGGCGGAACGCAGGCGCGGTGCACAGTGCCGGCACATGCAACAGGGGGTTTCAGATGCACACGATGTTCGCAAGGGTTTGCCTGCTGTTCTGCGCCGTCGCGGCGTCCGGCGGGCTCGCCGCGCAACCGCTGCCGGTGCAGGTGGACGTGAGCGGCAATGTGGCGACGGCGGCCATCGGCGCCGGCCCGCTCCCGCTCGCGGAACTGACGCTGGAGTTCGACAACGCCAGCGGTCTCAGCCCGGCCAACCTCGGTCTGAGCGCAGAACTGCTGACCCCGGCCCAGGTCACGGCCTTGCTGCCGCGGCTGCCCAGCACGCAAACCGGCCAGGTGCCGTCGCAGTTGCCGCTGCTGATCACGGTGACACCGCCACCGAGCGGCGGCCTGACGTTCCGGCGCGTCGTGCATGTGGAGCTGCACACCCATGCGCTGGCCTATACCGCCGACAGCACCCTGCGCCTGTTCAAGGCCCCGGAGGGCGGCGATTTCCGCGACATCACCGATGAGATCGCTCCGGGCAGCGTCCGCGCCCGCGGCACCACCGGCGGCTTCTCGCAGTTCATCGTGCTCCACGACCTGCGCCCGACCGCCAACGTGGTGGCCGCCAAGCTGAGCCGGCTGCAGGCGCTGGTGGCGCAGCTGCCCGCCAACGAGGCGGCGCCGCTGGCCGCCATGCTGAACAGCGTACAGAGCGCCCTGGCCAATGCCGACTACACCGCCGCCACGGTCGCGCTGGACGGGTTCCGCGAGCAGGTGTCGTCGCGCGCCGGCCATGGTATCGCGCAAACCTGGAACGCCGGCATGAGCGCAGGCAACCCCGCCGGCGAACTGCTGGCCGGCGCCGCGACGCTGCGCTTCTCCATCGACTACCAACGTCTCTACGCGCCTTGAGCGCTGCGGGACCGGTCGCACGCACCGCGACGGAGGACACGCCGCGATGCCCGCGCGCCTGACTGCCTACCTGCCCGACGCGCCGGCACCGACGCTGCTGCTCGCCGCCGGGCAGACCCTGGCGATCGGCCGCGCGGCCGACAACGCGCTGGCGCTGGAACACCCCTCGGTGTCGCGCTGGCACGCGCAACTGCAGCCGCAGGCCGACGGCCACTGGCAGTTGCACGACCTGGGCAGCAAGAACGGCAGCTACCGCGATGGCGTGCGGGTGGCCGCGCCGATCGCGCTGGAGACCGCGACCTGGCTGCGCTTTGGCGACATCTACGCCGAGTTCGCCCCGCTCAGCCCGGCCGACGCGGACCTGGCCGAACGCCGCCAGCGCGCCCGCTGCGATCGCGCCACCGCCCTCACCCAAGGGCTCGCCCAGATCGGCGGACTCGACGATCTGCTCGGCGCCAGCCTGGACGCGGTGGTCGAACTGGCCCAGGCCGAACGCGGCCTGCTGGTCCTGGCCGAGGCGCACGGCCAGCGCGTCGCGGC
>NZ_AQOJ01000342.1:0-4672 GCF_000364685.1 Xanthomonas sp. SHU 166 | reverse complement strand
GCTTCAGCCGCGACCGAGCCTTGCCCGGTCGCGGTCGATCCAAAAGAGCAAGAGCCGCTCCCGAAGTCGACCTGTCACGCCATGCATCCGGCCGCGCAGCACGCCGCGCGGCCCGTTGCCTTGGCTCAGCGCGCCCCGAAGCGCGCCCGGCAGCCGCCGTTGACCCACACCGTATTGCCTTCGTAGCCCCAGGTGCGGCCTTCCGCGCAGGTGGTGCCGGACAGCTGTTCGATCAGTTCCGGGCGGCCCTGGCGGCGGTCCCAGGCGCAGGTGCGCAGGCGCTTGTCGTCGCTGCTGCAGGTCACCGTGTAGCCGCTGTCCAGCGGCGGCCGGCTCGGCCCCCAGCTACCGCCGCCGCGGCCCTGGGCGAACTCGCCACGACAACCGTCGTCGACCCACACCGCGCCGTCGCGCGAGCCCCAGGTGCGGCCCTCGATGCAGCGGGTGTCCGACAGCTGCCGCACCAGCATAGCGTTGCGCCAGCCGGTCGGGCAGATGCGCTGGCGCTGGTCCTGGCTCTCGCAGCGGACGGTGCCGGCCACGCCGCCACTGCCGCCGCCGTCGCCCCAGTTGCCGCCCCAATTGCCGCGACCTTCGACGAAGCGACCACGGCAGCCCTGGTCCACCCACACCACGCCGGGCGCCGAGCCCCAGGTGCGGCCTTCGATGCACGGCGAATCGGACAGGGTGCCGACCAGTCGCGCAGGCCCGCGAAACGGCGTGGCGCATTGCTGGCGACGGCGGTCGTTGCTGGAGCAGGCGACGGTGCGGCCGTCGAAGCCCGGTTCCTGCCGCCAGCCGCCGCCGCTGCCGCTGCCGCGCAGCGAGGTGGCGATGTCCTGCTGGATGTTGCCGAAGCCCCAGCCGCGGTCGATCTGGTCCAAGTAGAACTCGAGCTGGTCGTCGGGGATCTGCCGGCCGCGCGACTGGTCGGCGTACTCGCGCTCGATCACCCGGACCCGGCCGGGGACCGACAGTTGCCGCAGGTCCTGCGGCGCGTAGGCGCGGGCGCTCTGGGCCGCGGCCGGGGCGCTGGCCAGGGCCAGCGCGGCGATCACCAGCCAGCCACCAAGGTGCTTCAACATGGGTTCTCTCCTCCCCGTGAATGGTGCGCGGACTATAGCCGCAGGCCAACTTAAGCCAGGATGAGTCATGCGCGATTTGCCCGGGCCGACGCGCCGCCGCAGAATACCGGGCTTGCCGGCGCCTTCTGCGCCGGGCGCCCCCTGTTTGGAGCTAGCGATGCGTACCCACTTCTGCGGCCTGGTCGACGAGACCCTGATCGGCCAAACCGTCACCCTGGCCGGCTGGACCGACGTGGCCCGCAACCTCGGCGGCGTGTGCTTCATCGACCTGCGCGACCACGAAGGCATCGTGCAGGTGATGGTGGAGCCGGAGAACGCGGAGGTGTTCAAGGTCGCCGCCAGCCTCGGCTACGAGGACGTGCTGCAGGTCGAGGGCGTGGTGCGTGCGCGGCATGCGGTCAACGACAAGCTGCGCAGCGGCAAGGTCGAGGTGATCGCCACCGCCATCACCGTGCTCAACAAGGCCGCGCCGCTGCCGTTCCACGCGCACGAGAACCCGGGCGAGGAAACCCGCCTGAAGTACCGGTATCTGGATCTGCGCCGCCCGGAGATGCAGCGCATGCAGCGCACCCGCATCAAGCTGGTGCAGGCGCTGCGCCGCTACCTGGACGAGCGCGGCTTCCAGGACATCGAGACGCCGATCCTGACCAAGGCCACCCCGGAAGGCGCGCGCGACTTCCTGGTGCCGGCGCGCATGCACCCCGGCGAGTTCTACGCGCTGCCGCAGTCGCCGCAGCTGTTCAAGCAGATCCTGATGGTGGCCGGCTTCGACCGCTACTACCAGATCGCGCGCTGCTTCCGCGACGAGGCGCTGCGCGCCGACCGCCAGCTCGAGTTCACCCAGCTCGACATGGAGTTCGCCTTCGTCCGCGAGCGCGACGTGCAGGACTTCGTCGAGGCGATGGTCCGCGCCATCTTCAAGGAGGTGGTCGACGTCGAGCTGGCCGCCGAATTCCCGCGCATGACCTGGGCCGAGGCCATGCGCCGCTACGGCTCGGACAAGCCGGACCTGCGCATCGCCCTGGAACTGACCGACGTCGCCGACCTGGTCAAGGACAGCGACTTCGCGGTGTTCACTGCGGCGGCCGCCGACCCAGACGGCCGCGTCGCCGCGTTGCGCATCCCAGGCGGCGCCAGCCTTTCGCGCAAGCAGATCGACGAATACGCCGCGCACGCCGCCAAGTACGGCGCCAAGGGCCTGGCCTACGTCAAGATCGCCGACAGCGGCGAGATCAGCTCGCCGATCCAGAAGTTCTTCGGCGAGGCCGCGTTCGCCACGCTGCTCGCCCACGTCGGTGCCGGCAACGGCGACATCGTGTTCTTCGGCGCCGGCGCCTACGGCAAGGTCTCCGACTTCATGGGCGCGCTGCGCCTGAAGGCCGGCAAGGACTTCAACCTCATCGCCGACGGCTGGCGGCCGCTGTGGGTCACCGATTTCCCGATGTTCGAATGGGACGAGGAGGCGCAGCGCTACGTGGCCCTGCATCACCCGTTCACCGCGCCGGCGGTGGACGATATCGCCGAGCTGCGCACGCATGCCAAGACCGCGGTGTCGCGCGGCTACGACATGGTGCTCAACGGCAACGAGATCGGCGGCGGTTCGATCCGTATCCACCGCCCGGACATGCAGAGCGCGGTGTTCGAACTGCTCGGCATCGGTGCCGAGGAAGCGCGCGCCAAGTTCGGCTTCCTGCTGGATGCGCTGAACTACGGCGCGCCGCCGCACGGCGGCATCGCCTTCGGCATCGACCGCATCGCCGCGCTGATGGCCGGCACCGAGTCGATCCGCGACGTGATCCCGTTCCCCAAGACCACCGGCGCGCAGGACCTGATGACCGACGCGCCGTCGCCGATCGCCGACGCCCAGCTGGCCGAAGTGCACGTGCAGGTGCGCCCGCAGGCGCAGTGATCCCTTTCTTCCAACCGTAGCGCAGGCCGACACATGAGCGAGACCGCATTCAATCTGGAGTGGGAAACCCTCGGCAACGAGGGCGCAGTGGAGGCCATCGTCACCCAGCGCGCGCGCGTGTTCGGCGGCTGGCTGGTGCGCGCCGGCAGCGGCGCCAACGCGCCGCTGGCGTTCGTGCCGGATCCGGAGGGCCGTTGGGACGGCGAGGACTTCGGCGAGGACGATTACGAGTACGAGGAAGACGACGAGGAAGACGACGAGGAAGAAGAGGACGAGGAAGAGGAAGGCGACGACGAGGACGAGGACGACGGCGAAGAGGCCGACGCCGACGCCGCGCACCCGGCGCGCTGAGTCGTGCTGATTCGCCGTGCCACGCCGGACGATGCCGCGGCGGTGACCCGCATCGCCACGGCCACCTTCTGCGAAACCTTCGGCCATCTGTATCCTGCGCAGGACCTGCAGGCCTTCCTCGACGAAGCCTATTCGATCGAGCGCGCGCAGGTGGTGCTGGCGCATCCGGACTACGCGATCTGGCTGGTCGAGCATGACGGCGAGGTGGTGGGACACGCTGCCGCTGGCCCTTGCGGCCTGCCGCATCCCGACGTGACGCCTGGCGATGGCGAACTGAAGCGGCTGTACCTGCTGCGCGCGCACCAGAACGGCGGCTGGGGTGCCCGGCTGTTCGACACCGCCCTGGCCTGGCTGGAGCGCGACGGCCCGCGCACGCTGTGGCTCGGCGTGTGGTCGGAGAACCTGGGCGCGCAGCGTTTCTACGCGCGCTACGGCTTCGAGAAGGTCGGCACCTACGAATTCCCGGTGGGGCGGGTGCGCGATCTCGAATTCATCCTGCGCCGGCCGCCGCGCGCGGCCTGACGCCTGCCGCCGGACCTCGTCCGGGCATGCCGCGTCGACACAGCGGCAACGAGTGCGCGCTACAGTGCTGGCCTGTCCAGCTTGAGGAGAGCACGCCATGTTCCGACCGTGGATGGGAATCGCCGCCGTCGTGCCGCTGCTGGCCGCGTGCGCGCCACCGGCGTCGCTGCAGCCGGCCAGTGCCGGGCCGACGGTGCAGGGCGATGGCCGCTGCAACGTCGAGGCCGTGGCCTGGGCGGTGGGCCAGGAGGCCACCCAGGCGACCATGAGCCGGGTCTGGAAGGAGAGCGGAGCCGGCGTGGTGCGGCCGATCGCGCCGGGCCAGGCGGTGACCCGCGACCTGCGCCTGGATCGGCTCAACGTGTTCCTGGATGGCAGCAATCACATCGTTCGCACCACCTGCGGCTGAGTCGCCGATGGCCGCCGCGCCCCAGGTGCTGTTGCTGCACGGCATCTGGAACGCGCGGCCGTGGCTGCTGCCGCTGGCGCTGCGCCTGCGCCGCGAGGGCTGGCGCGTCGCCAGCTTCGGCTATTCGACCGCGTTCGGCGGCGCCGAGGCCGCGCTCCCACGGCTGCACGCCCGCATCGAACGTATGGCCGCCACCGGTCCGGTGGCGCTGGTCGGGCATAGCCTCGGCGGCCTGATCGCCTTGCAGGCCTTGCAGGAGGTGCCCTCGCTGCCGGTGACCCGGGTGGTGTGCCTGGGCAGCCCGCTGGCCGGCAGTGCCGCCGCGCGCGCCCTGGCGCAACGGCGGCTCGGACTGGCGCTGGGTCGCAGCGCGGCGCTGTTGCAGCAGGGCGTGGC
>NZ_AQOJ01000341.1:0-628 GCF_000364685.1 Xanthomonas sp. SHU 166 | reverse complement strand
CCTACGACCTGCCGTCGCGGCCGCTGTACAACCTTGCTGCGCTGACCTTGCACGAGTCCTCACCGGGCCATGCGCTGCAGATGCCGTTGGCGGCCGAGCAGGACAACCTGCCGGATTTCCGCCGTTACACCTTCATTTCCGCGTATGGCGAGGGCTGGGCGGTGTACTCGGAATACCTGGGGCAGGAGATGGGGATGTACGACACCCCGTACGACCGCTTCGGCTACCTGACCTACCAGATGTGGCGCGCGTGCCGGCTGGTGATCGACACCGGCATCCACCACGACGGCTGGACGCGGGAGCAGGCGCAGGCGTTCCTGCGCGACAACACCGCGCTCAGCGAGCACGAGGTGACCACCGAGGTCGACCGCTACATCGCCTGGCCCGGCCAGGCGCTGTCCTACTACCTGGGTGAGTTGAAGATCCTCGAGCTGCGGCGCAAGGCGGAGCAGGCGCTGGGTGAGAAGTTCGACATCCGCGCGTTCCATGACGCGGTGCTGGAAACCGGTTCGGTGCCGCTGCCGGTGCTGGAGCAGCGCATCGACCGGTTCATTGCCGAGGGTGGGAAGTCGCCTTGGTCGAAGGAGGCGGCGAAGCAATAAGCCCCTCTCCCCCCGGGAGAGGGGTT
>NZ_AQOJ01000340.1:0-1169 GCF_000364685.1 Xanthomonas sp. SHU 166 | reverse complement strand
TGGCGCCGCCGGTGTGCGCGGCCTGCGGCGGCACGGTGCGCCCGGGCGTGGTGTGGTTCGGCGAAGCGTTGCCGGCGGCGGAGTGGGCGCGCGCGCAGACCGCGGCCGACGACGCCGACCTAGTGCTGGTGATCGGCAGTTCCGGCCTGGTCTATCCGGCCGCCAGCCTGCCGCTGCAGGCCAAGGAGCGCGGCGCCTGCGTGGTCGAGATCAATCCCGAACCCAGCGCGCTGTCGGCGCGTGCCGACCTGCACTGGCGCGACAGCGCCGCGGTGGCGCTGCCGTTGCTGCTGCAGCAGTGCATGGTGACCTGAGCCCGGTTGTCGTGGGGGCCGTGCGCGGCGCTCAGCGCAGCGTGTGCAGGAACGCGTCCACCGCCGCGGTGTAGGCCGAGGGCAGGCCCAGGTCGCGGTTGATCTCCGCGTGGCTGGCATCCTGCGGCAGCACCTCGACGCGGATGCCGCGGGCGCCGGCCTTGCTGGCCAGGTGGCGCGCCTGCGCGCAGGCATCGGCGCGGCGGCTTGAGCACACCGCCAGCAGCGGCGGCGCGCTGGCGCCCATGACGTGGTAAGGCGAGGCGGCGATCCAGTCGCTGCGCACGCTGCCGAAGGCGCGGTCGTACAGCGGCAGATGCCGTTGCTGCATCACCTGCTCCACATCCATCGCCGCACTGTCCAGCGCCACCGTGCCCAGCGGTCGGCGCGCCCCGGCCTGCGCCAGCAGGTCCGGCGACAGGTCCAGCAGGCTCACCAGATGCGCGCCGGCCGAGTGGCCCATCAGCACCAGCCGTGCCGGGTCGGCGCCCCACTGCGGCGCCAGTTGCTGGATCCGGGCGACCGCGCGCGCCACGTCTTCTGCCTGCGCAAGCGGCGTGGCCTGCGGCAGCAGGCGGTAGTTCACCGACACCAGCACATGGCCCTGCGGCAGCCAGTGCGCGACCTTGTTGGCGGCCACGCCGGGGTTGTCCTTGTCGCCGTCGGCCCAGCCGCCGCCGTGCACCATCACGATCAGCGGCGCCTGACGTGCGCCGGCCGGCAGGTACACGTCCATGCGCTGCGCCGGGTCCGGGCCGTAGCCGACGTCGCGCAGCACCTGCGCGCCGGCGGGCAAGGGCGCGCGTGCGCCGTCGGCGCCGTCGCGCGTGGCCAGACGCTGCAGCAGGCGGGCGC
>NZ_AQOJ01000339.1:0-5370 GCF_000364685.1 Xanthomonas sp. SHU 166 | reverse complement strand
CCGCGGCGATCATCCTCACCGCCGGGCTCGGCAGCGGGCCGGGCTCGGCCGCGGCGCGGGTGGAGAGCGCCGCACGGGCGAAGGGCCTGCGCATCCTCGGCCCGCACTGCCTGGGCGTGATCGCGCCGCATGCGCGGCTCAACGCCAGCATCGCCGCGCACTGCCCGCAGCCGGGCGACCTGGCGCTGATCTCCGAATCCAGCGCCATCGCCGCGGCGCTGGTGGAGTGGGGCGTGGCGCGTGCGGTCGGCTTCTCGGCGGTGGTCTCGCTGGGCGACGCGCTGGACGTGGACTTCGCCGACCTGCTCGACTACTTCGCCACCGACTACCGCACCCGCGCGATCCTGCTCTACGTCGAGCACATCCGCGACGCGCGCAAGTTCATGTCCGCCGCCCGCGCCGCCGCCCGCGCCAAACCGGTGGTGGTGGTGAAGTCGGGCCGGCAGCTGCGCATCGATCCCAACGCCGACACCCACGTGCAGGCGCTGGCCAGTTCCGATGCGGTGTACGGCGCCGCGTTCGCCCGCGCCGGGCTGCTGCGGGTGCGCGCGCTGGACGAACTGTTCGCCGCGGCGGAGACGCTGGGCCGGCTCAGCACCTTCCCCGGCCGGCGCCTGGCCATCCTCAGCAACGGCGGTGGCGTCGGCCGCCTGGCGGTGGATACGCTGGCCGATCTCGGCGGCACCCTGGCGGCGCTCTCGGCGCCCACCCAGCAGCAACTGGACGCGGCGCTGCCGCAGGAATGGTCGCATCGCAATCCGGTGGACATCGTGGTGGACGCCGACGGCGAACGCTACGCCGCCGCCGCCGGTGCGCTGCTGGAGGACCCGGAGAACGACGCGGTGCTGGTGGTCAACGTGCCGACCGCGTTCACTTCCTCGGCCGAGGCGGCGCAGGCGCTGACCCGCATCCTCGGCCAGCGCCCGCGCCACCACCGCGACAAGCCGGTGTTCGCGGTGTGGCTGGGCAACGACGAGAGCGCCACCGCCACGCTCAACGCCGCGCGCATCCCCACCTACGCCACCGAGGCGGACGCGGTGCGCGGCTTCATGCACCTGGTGCGCTACCGCGAAGCGCAGGCGGCACTGATGGAAACGCCGCCGAGCCTGCCCGACGATTTCGCCTTCGACGCCGCCGCCGCGCGCGGCATCGTCGACGCCGCGCTGGCCGCCGGGCAGACCTGGCTGGACCCGCTGGCGACCACGCGGCTGCTGGCCGCCTACGGCATCCCCACCGCGCCGGTGGCGCACGCCGCCGATGCCGAGGCCGCGGCGCAGGTGGCCGCGCCGATGCTGGCGCAAGGCTCGGCGGTGGCGGTGAAGATCCATTCGGCCGACATCCCGCACAAGTCCGACGTGGACGGGGTGCGCCTCAACCTGGTCAGCGTGGAGGCGGTGCGCGATGCGGCCGAGGGCATCCTCGCCCGCGCGCGCGCCGCGCGGCCGGATGCGCGCATCGACGGCGTGCTGGTGCAGCCCTCGCTGTTGCGACCGAAGGCGCGCGAACTGATCGCCGGCATCGCCGACGATCCCACCTTCGGCCCGGTGATCGTGTTCGGCCGCGGCGGCACCGCGGTGGAGGTGATCGACGACAAGGCGCTGGCGCTGCCGCCGCTGGACCTGCGCCTGGCCCACGAACTGATCGGCCGCACCCGCGTCAGCCGCATCCTCAAGGCCTACCGCGACGTGCCGGCCGCCGACGAGCGTGCGGTGGCGATGGTGCTGGTCAAGCTGGCGCAACTGGCCGCCGATCTGCCCGAGATCCGCGAACTGGACATCAATCCGCTGCTGGCCGACCGCGACGGGGTGATTGCGGTCGACGCACGGGTGGCGGTGGCGCCGTCGCGGCGCCTGCACAAGGGCCGCGGCCATCCGCGCTTCGCGATCTTCCCGTATCCCAAGGAGTGGGAACGGCGCATTGTGCTCAACGACGGCAACGCCGCGTTCGTGCGCCCGGTGCGGCCGGAGGACGACGCGTTGTTCCGCAGCTTCTTCGCCCGCGTCACCGACGAAGACCTGCGCCTGCGCTTCTTCCAGGCGGTGAAGCATTTCAGCCACGAATTCATCGCGCGCCTGACCCAGCTCGACTACGCGCGTTCGATCGCGCTGGTGGCGATCGAGCCGCGCAGCGGCGACATGCTCGGCGCGGTGCGCCTGCATGCCGACGCCGATTACGACCGCGGCGAATACGGCATCCTGATCCGCTCCGACCTCAAGGGCCACGGCATCGGCTGGCAGTTGATGCGGATCATGATCGAGTATGCCGGCTGGCTCGGCCTCAAGGTGGTCGAAGGCCAGGTGTTGCGCGAGAACCGCACCATGCTGGCGATGTGCCGGCAGCTCGGCTTCAAGGCCACGCCGGATCCGGACGACGCCACGCTGATGGACGTGGTGTTGCCGGTGGCGCAGCACTGAGGACGGCGCCGCGATGTCGACGTTCTCGCCCAGCGCATTGAAGTCGCGCCACGCGATCCTGTCCGGCCTCCCGGGCGCCGCCTCGCTGGAGATCCTGCTGCGCCCGTTCCTGCACGCCGGCGAGATCGTGGACACCGCGATCCGCCTGGACGGCATCGCGCTGCCGTCGCTCAGGCTCGGCGAGCTGGCCGGCCAGCGCTTCGACTTCCCGCGCAACCCACAGGACGGCTACATCGACGGCTCGCTGTATGTGGCCGGCGCGCACCACCCGGTCGATGTCGACACGCTGACCTTCAATCTTTCGCGCGACGGGCAACTGACGCTCGTGGCCAAGGGCGTGTATGCGTTCGATGTCGAAGGCCTGGACGACCTGGGCACGGTCCCCTTTACCCTGGCCGCGCGGCTCAGCACGTGCGCGCTGTGAACGCGGCTGCACGCCGCGGCGCACTGGCTTCCCGGCATCACCGCACGTTGCATGAGGCGCTTCACCACCGCACACGTCGACCTGCCTGCGACACTCGACCCTCGGGAGTTCTTCATGTCGTTCAAGCCAGAGCGCTACACCTCGGTCTCGCCGTATCTCATTGTCGATGGCGCGCAGCGGACCATCGCGTTCCTGGTCGCGGTGTTCGACGCCGAACCCTTGCGGCAGATTCCCGGTGAGGGTGGCCTGCTTGCCCACGGCGAGGTGCGCATCGACGACACCGTGGTGATGTTCTGCGATGCGGTCGAGGGCTGGCCGGCGGTGCCGGCGCATGTGCACGTCTACGTGCGCGATGTGGATGCGACCTACCAGCGTGCACTGGCTGCCGGTGCCACGGCGGTGCAGGCGCCGGTGCAGAAGGACGATCCGGACCGGCGTGGCGGCTTCCGCGACGCCGGTGGCACGACCTGGTGGGTCGGCCAGCAGATCGGTTGAGCGAGCGTAGGCGGCAGGACGTCTGACGCCGCTCATTGCTGCGCCTTGCGCCGCACTCGGCACAGGCCGTGCCTGCAGGCGCCATAGGACGGCACGCGGCAGGCACGGCGTTGCGGTGCTACTCCAGCTCCTGGTTGCTCACCCCACGCTCGACCGGGTACACGGTCGGCGGCGGCGTGGTGGAGCGCATCAGTTTCAGCGAGGTCTTGCTCTGCTCGCACAGGTTGCCGCCGCTGACGAACACGCCGTCCTGGGTGCACTTCCAGTCGTAGAAGTTGGCGATGCCGCCGGCCAGCTGCAGGCTGTAGTCGGTGCTCTTGGCCGCCGCGTCGAACGGTTGCCCGGCGGGGATGTTCTGGAACCAGCGCATCCATTCCTTGGAACCGACCGGCGGCACCTTGTCCGGCGCCTGGAAGGTGGGGTTCATCGGCGAGAGTTGTGGCGATTCGGCGGTCATGTGGCAGCTCATGCAGGAGCTGATCGGATTGTCCACCGGGCCGTTCAGGCGGCCGTTCCAGCCCAGGTGGGTCGGTGGCAGTTCCGGCCTGGCGTTGATCGCCGACTGCAGGATGCGCGGATTGATCCGGGTCTGGGTCGGCTGCTTGTTGGTGTAGTCGTCGCCGGTGTTCTGTGGATCGTTGCCGAACATCACGCCCACCGGCACCAGGTTCTGCCAGCCGGGCTTGCCGCTGACCGCGCCGTTGTACTGGAAGGTGCCGAAGATCCAGCCGGTGCCGGGCACGCGGCTGTCGCGCACGGCGAAATCCATCTGGATCAGCGCCACCTGCTTGAACGCGCGGTCGGCGGACTTGAAGCTGTTGGTGACCCAGGCGTTCCACAGCACCGGGTTCTGCAGGAACGGCACCTGGCTCAGGTCCACGTCGGCGAACAGCGCCTTGCACACCACGGTGCCGTCGCGGAAGGTGTTGGGCTTGGTGGTGAAGCTCGGATCCGGGTTCTGCGGATCCTTCCACACCTGGCCGAAGGTGTAGGCGCCGACATCGTTGTAGATGCCGACCGCGAAGGTCTGGCCGGTGGTGAGCTGGGTCGGCGCCAGTTGCTTGACCTGGATCTGCGCTTCCTTGGTCAGCCCGTGCACGCCTTCGCGTCCGAGCGGGCCGTAGTGCTGCCAGGGCGCGTGGTACCAGCGCCGCACCTTGTTGTTCTGCACGTACCAGTCGCTTTCGACGTTGCCTTCCAGGCAGTAGGCCTTCACCGCATCGGCGTAGCCGCGCCAGGCTTCGAAGTTGTTGCTCAGCGGCTTGGGCAGCTTCTGGAAGAACGCCGGCAACGGGCCGCTGGGCGCTTGCTGCGGATAGTCCTGGCTGAGCTGGAACAGCGGCCCCTTGTAGGTGGAGGGCGGCGCGTAGCCGAAATCCGGAAAGCGCCCGGCGGAGGCGGCGCCGCTGGCAAGGGTCAGCACGGTGGCGATGGCGAGAATGCGTGGATTGGGCAGTTGCATGATGGACCTCCGGTCGTGTGCGTCGGTGCGAGCGGGCGATGCCGCGTCCTGTGTCCGGACATCCCCTGGCCCCGGACCGGCCGCACGCCCGCGCTGCTGCGCGGCCGCGGTGAAAGGAGTCCCGTCGCGCCAGGGCCGCGCGCAGGCACGGGCGTACGCATCCGCCTGCGCACGCAGACGAAGCGAGAGACGCGATGGGAAGTGCAGCATCCACCGCCACCGTGGAGACGCGGCGGCGCTGTTGTAGATGCGTGAAACGGCCTAGCGGACCGAAGACATGTCCATGTCGCTCTCCTGACCCCGTGTGGAAGGCAACTGCGTTGAAGACGGTTGTCGCGTCGAGCGTGGGGGAAACGCGCGGGCCCGGCAGGGCAGCATCGGGGGACGAATGCTGCGGGGGCGGCGCCCTGCGGCGGCCGCGATGCCGGGTTGCGCGTCGATCGCCAACCGCGCGTGGGAGCGGGCGTCGGCGTTGCTCGACGCTTCGGACTCTAGCGAGCGCCGCGCCGCCGGTGGTAGACAGTTGCGACCGCCGGCGTCGCCGCGGCGCGTGGCTGACCGGCCGTCGCGCGACC
>NZ_AQOJ01000338.1:0-1185 GCF_000364685.1 Xanthomonas sp. SHU 166 | reverse complement strand
AGGTCGGCCGTGCGATCTCCAGCCAGCACGCCGGCGGTATCGACGGCGTCACGCTGGCGTACTCGGCTGCCGGTACTCGCGTCACCGATGCGCTGGGCGATGTCAACGATTACACGATGACCGAGGCGGGTGGTGCCTCGCCGAAGGTCGCCACCGTCGCCAGGACCGACGGCACGCTGCAGTACAGCTACAACGACCAGTCCAGCGACTTCCGCCGCCGGCTCAGCAGCGTCACCGATCGCCGTGGTATCCAGACTCAGCACAGCTACGCCGAAGCGACTGAGAACGGTGTTGCGGTGAACATCCACACCGTGCGCGAGGCGATCGGGCAACCGCAGGAGCGCACCACGACGACGCGCACCGCGGCTGGCAGCAATCGCCTGCTGTCGGTGCAGACCGGCGGGCGCACCGTGTCCTACAGCTATAACGATCGCCTGCAGCCGGTGCAGATGACGAGCAGCGACACGGCTTCAGGCAAGCAGCGCACTATCACCTACAGCTACTGCGAAGCGTCCGACGTAGCCGCGACCGACAGCACCTGCCCGATCCTGGGCCTGCCCAAGACGGTCGACGGCGCGCGCACCGACGTCAACGACATCACCAGCTTTACGTATTACCCCACCGACGACAGCACCTGCGCCACGTCCCCGACCACCTGTCCGCACCGCAAGGGCGACCTGTGGAAGGTGACCAACGCGCTTGGCCAGGTCACCGAGTACCTGGCCTACGACGGCGCCGGCCGCGTGCTGTCGGCGAAGGACGCCAATGGCGTGGTCACCGACTTTACCTATCACCCGCGCGGCTGGCTGACCGCCAGCAAGGTGCGCGGGTCCGACGACAGCAGCGAGAGCGATGACCGCATCACCGCGATCGACTATTGGCCGACCGGCCTGGTCAAGCAGGTGACGCAACCCGATGGCGCTTTCACCCGCTTCACCTACGACACGGCGCATCGGCTGACCGATATCGCCGACAACGCCGGCAACACCATCCACTACACCCTGGACAATGCCGGCAACCGGTCCAAGGAGGACACCAAGGACGCCTCGGGCACGCTCAAGCGCACCCTCTCGCGGGTGTACAACCAGCTTGGCCAACTCGCGACGCAGGCCACCGCGCAGGGCGATCCGACCGACTTCGGCTACGACGGCAACGGCAACACCAAGACCGTCACCGACGCGCTCG
>NZ_AQOJ01000337.1:0-3620 GCF_000364685.1 Xanthomonas sp. SHU 166 | reverse complement strand
GCTGTTGCGGGCCGGCGCCGAGGCCGACGACCCGGCCGCGCGCAGCGAGGCGGTCGAGCACGTCGCGCTGACGCTGCTGCGCCGCTACGGCGTGGTCTGCTGGCGCCTGCTCGAGCGCGAGGCGGCATGGCTGCCGCCGTGGCGCGAGCTGTTGCGGGTCTACCAGCGCCTGGAGGCGCGTGGCGAGATCCGCGGCGGGCGCTTCATCGATGGCCTGTCCGGCGAACAGTTCGCCCTGCCGGAGGCGATCGGTCTGCTGCGGCAACTGCGCCGCCAGCCTGGCGACGGCACCTGGGTGTGCGTGGCCGCCGCCGATCCGGCCAATCTGCTCGGCAGCGTGCTCCCGGGCACGCGGCTGCCACGCGTGGCGGGCGCGCGCGTGCTGTACCGCGACGGCGTGCCGATGGCGAGCTGGGTCGGCGAGCGTTTCGAGGCGCTGCAGGAGCTCGATGCCGAGGAACGCGTGCGCGCGCAGCGCTTGTTGCGCGGAGCCACCGCGGCGGAACGACGCACGGTCGCGGCGCTGCCGATGGTGTGAAGACGCGGCGCCATGCACGCGCTCGCGCACTGCGAGGGCGGGCATATCGGCGCCGCTTTCACATTCTGTCTACAAATTAAAGGGGTTGGTATCCCACTTCGCCTTCGGTGCAAAACCGGGGTCATCTGCCATTGCAGAACAACTGCGGCATCCGCGCCGCAGACGCCCAGGCGCTTTCTTCACACGCGTCGAGTGCTGCGCCGCAATGCCCGTTGCGCATTCATGCAACGTCGCCGCAGCGCTCGCGCTATGCGGAATTCCGCAGTTTTCACGCGATTTAAAGGCGCTGTCGATGACGCCGATAGCCCTCACGCACAGACGTTGCGGCGCAGCGTCCTCGCTCCTCAGAGCGAGTGTGTCCACTCCGCGAGGCGCTGCGGAAGACGGCTGGAGGCGCTCACTTGCGCAACCGGACGCACACAAAGAATCGGGGTACACCATGTTGGGCAATATGAAAATCGGAGTCAGGCTGACGGCGGCGTTCCTGATCGTGGCGGCGATCGGCGCGTGCATCGGCTGGGTCGGCATCCGCAACTCGGGCCGGATCAACGACTACGCCACGGTGCTGTACGAGCGCGAGCTGCTCGGCCTGTCGCACCTGAAAGAGGCCAACATCAATCTGATCAACGCCGGCCGCTCGCGCGCCAACTTGCAGTTGGCCAGTACGGCGGAGGATCGCGCCAAGCACATCGCCAGTCTCGACAAGTACACCGCCAAGGTGGTCGAGCACATGGACAAGGCCAGGACCTCGTTCGACGACCCGGCCACGCTGGCCAAGCTGGCCCGCTTCGACCAGGTGTGGAAGACCTACCTGGAGCGGCGCGGCCAGTTCGTCGACTCGGTGATGCGCGAGCCGCTGCCGCAGGGCAATGCGCAGCTGGCGGACCTGTCGAAGGGCGTGCGCAGCAGCTCCGACGAACTGGATGCGCTGATGTCCGAACTCAGCGAAACCAAGGAAGCCAATGCGGCGCGTGCCAACGACGCCACCGACGAGATCTATGCCAGCAGCACCCGCACCATGCTGGTCATCGTGATCGGCGGCGTGCTGCTCGGGGTCGGCCTGGGCTGCTGCATCAGCCGCAGCGTGACCCGGCCGATCGACAAGGCGGTCAAGGTGGCCAATGCGCTGTCCGAGGGCGACCTGAGCATGCAGATCGAGGTCCGCGGCAAGGACGAGACCGGGCAATTGCTGCTGGCGATGCAGCGCATGGTCGAGAAGTTGCAACAGGTGGTCGGCGAGGTCAACGCCAGTGCGCAGAGCCTGGCGGGTGCGTCGGAAGAAGTCAGCGCCACTGCGCAATCCTTGAGCCAGGCTTCCACCGAGCAGGCCGCCGGTGTGGAAGAGACCAGCGCTTCGCTGGAGCAGATGACCGCCTCGATCGCGCAGAACACCGACAACGCCAGGATCACCGACGGCATGGCCGCGCAGGCGGCGCGGGAAACCCTGGAGGGCGGCGAGGCGGTAGTGGCCACGGTCGCGGCGATGAAGCAGATCGCGCAGAAGATCGGCATCATCGACGACATCGCCTACCAGACCAACCTGCTGGCGCTGAACGCGGCGATCGAGGCCGCGCGCGCCGGCGAGCACGGCAAGGGCTTCGCCGTGGTCGCCGCGGAAGTGCGCAAGCTGGCCGAGCGCAGCCAGGTGGCCGCGCAGGAGATCGGCGAGGTCGCCGGCTCCAGCGTAGAACTGGCGGAGAAGGCCGGTCATCTGCTGGAGACCATCGTGCCCAGCATCAAGAAGACCTCGGACCTGGTGCAGGAGATCGCTGCCGCCTCGCAGGAACAATCGTCCGGCGTCGCCCAGATCAATGCGGCGGTGGTGCAGCTGAGTCAGATCACCCAGCAGAACGCGACCGCCTCCGAAGAGCTGGCCGCCACCGCCGAATCGATGAGCACGCAGGCCGTGCAGTTGCAGGACAGCATGGCGTTCTTCCAGTTGTCCGCCGGCACGCGCCGCGCCACGCACGCGCTGGACGACGGCGAGGCGGTGGCGCCGCTGCGTGCGGCTGGCTCGCGCTGGGCGCCGCGTGCGCCATCCGTCGCCGCGCGCCGTTCCGTTGCAGGCAATCGCGACCGCAGCGAAGCGCTGCTGGGCCGCGCCTGATTCATTCCCTGGCGGCGCCTGCCGCGCCGCCAGTTCCGTGTCGCTGTCGTTGTCACAACTGCCCATTGTCGGGAGAGTGCCGTGCTGAAGAATCTCAAAATCGCAACCAAGCTCTACGGCGGCTTCGCCGTGGTCCTGTGCATCCTGCTGGCCCTGGCCGGCGTGGCCTACTTCAACGTGTCCGCGCTGGCGCAGGCCAATTACTGGAACACCCACACCTACAAGGTGATCGGCGAAGTCGATGCCGCGCTCAGCAGCCTGATCAACATCGAGACCGGTACGCGTGGCTTCTCGCTGACCGGCGAGGACGCGTTCCTGCAGCCCTACCGCGACGGCGTCGCCAGCTTCGAAAGCCACCTGCGCACGGCGCAGGAGCTGACCGCCGACAACCCCAGGCAGCAGGAGCGCCTGAACGCGCTGAAGCAGACCCAGGCGCAATGGCTCAGCCAGGCGGTGCATCCGCAGATCGCGCTGCGCAAGAACGTCAACGATGGCCAGGCGACGATGGAGGCGCTGAGCGCTGCGGTGCGTGCTTCCAAGGGCAAGGCCTACATGGACGCGATGCGCGATCGCATGGCCGAAGTGCGTCGCGCCGAGAGCGAGTTGCTCGCTGCGCGCGCCACCGAGGCCGAGCAGTTGCAGCAGCGCACCAACCTGACCCTGATCGTCGGCAGCTTGGTCGCGGCGCTGTGTGCCTCGTTGATCGGTTTCCTGATCGCGCGGTCGCTGATGAGCGAACTTGGCGGCGAGCCGAGCACGGTGATGGAAGTGGCCTCGCGGATCGCGCGCGGCGATCTCACCGTGCAGGTGCCGACTCGCCCCAACGACAGCACCAGCGCGATGGTGGCGCTGCAGGCGATGGTCGAGCGACTGGCGGAGGTGGTGGGCGAGGTCAATGCCAGCGCGCAGTCGCTGGCCGGTTCGTCCGAGGAAGTCAGCGCCACCGCGCAGTCGCTGAGCCAGGCTGCCACCGAG
>NZ_AQOJ01000336.1:0-675 GCF_000364685.1 Xanthomonas sp. SHU 166 | reverse complement strand
AGACCAGCGCCTCGCTGGAGCAGATGACCGCGTCCATCGCGCAGAACACCGACAACGCCAAGGTCACCGAGGGCATGTCGGCGCAGGCGGCCAAGGAAGCGGTGGAGGGCGGCGACGCGGTGCTGGCGTCCACCCAGGCGATGAAGCAGATCGCGCAGAAGATCGGCATCATCGACGACATCGCCTACCAGACCAACCTGCTGGCGCTGAACGCGGCGATCGAGGCCGCGCGCGCCGGCGAGCACGGCAAGGGCTTTGCGGTGGTCGCCGCCGAAGTGCGCAAGCTGGCCGAGCGCAGCCAGGTCGCCGCGCAGGAAATTGGCGAAGTCGCCGCCAACAGCGTGGGCCTGGCCGATCGCGCCGGCAACCTGCTCGGCACCATCGTGCCCAGCATCAAGAAGACCTCGGATCTGGTGCAGGAAATCGCCTCGGCCTCGCAGGAGCAGTCCTCCGGCGTCACCCAGATCAACTTGGCGGTGTCCCAGCTCAGCCAGACCACACAGCAGAATGCGGCGGCCTCCGAGCAGCTGGCGGCCACCGCCGAACAGATGAGCACCCAGGCCGAATCGCTGCAGCAGGCGATGGGGTTCTTCCGCCTCAGTCGCGAACAGGACCTGGCCGCGCCGCGCCGTGCCGCGCCGGTGGCGCCCAGGCCGGCCGCCACCCGGCCGCTGC
>NZ_AQOJ01000335.1:0-1818 GCF_000364685.1 Xanthomonas sp. SHU 166 | reverse complement strand
TTTAGGGGCGACATGTCCAGATACAAGGAGCGGCCTCAGCCGCGACCGAGGCGTTCCCGGGAATGCCGGTCGCGGCTGATCCCGTCACAGGGACCAGTAGCCACACCTGCGAGGTTGATGCCGCTAGCCGCCGGTCGCAGCGTTGATCCACTGCCGCAACAGGTCGCGATGCGCGGGGGAAATGGTCAGGAAGCGGAAGCCGGCCCAGGCCTGGCCCGGTGCGTGCGAGGGTTCGCTCCACAACAGGTGCGCGCCGATATCGATCTGCACGTCGCGGTCGGCGTGCGGTATCGCGAAGCGCAACTGGTACAGCGCGTCCTCGTGCAGCGGTGCCGAGGCGAGCAGCAGCATGCCGTGTTCGGAGACGTTGCCGAGGCGGCCGACCACGGCGTCTTCCATCAGGTCGAGCACCGGCACCATGTCCGGAACCTGGAGGCGCGGCGATCGGCGAGCGTCTGCGCTCATGCGCCCTCCATGGCGTCGTCGGCGGCGGGAACGCCGGCCAGGGTGCGCAGCGCGCGCACCGCGGCCTGCCAGGCGCGGTCGATCAGGCGGGCGCGGTCCTCGCTGACGATGCGCGCCTGTCCCTGCGCCAGCAGCCGCGCCAATCCGTCGAGCGTGTGTTCGGCGGCCTTCTGCCCGCGCTGGTTGACGAACAACGCACGCTCGGTGATCGGGCTGTACCAGGACAGGCGTTGCCGCTTCAGGTCGCCTTGCTGGTTGACGACGAGTTCGAACCAGGTGCCGAACGGCAGCGTGCGCAACCGCGCATACGCGGCCTGTTCGGCCTCGTTGCGCGGCGGCAGCGAGGGGCGCTCGCCGTCCTCGCCCTGCTCGCCGAGGCGGGTGCGCGCCTTCAGCCGCACGCTGAGTTCGGTGCGCGAGGTGGTGGCGTCGGTGCCGCCGGGCGTGGACAGGCGGCGGGCGATGGCCTCGGCTTCCTGCTGGTGGTAGCCCACCTGCAGCAGCGCCTGGCCCACGCGCTCGGCCAGGGCCGCATCGGAGGCGCCCTCGCTGCGGCAGGTGACCTCGGCGATGCGCTCGGCCAGGCCGATGCGCTCGCGCCAGGTCTCCGAGTCCTCGCCCTGACGCAGCAGGGTCAGCACCAGCACGTCGGACCAGGCCTGCTGCAGCAGGGTCTGCACGAAACCCGGCGGTTGCCGGGCGCTGCACAGCGCCTCCAGGGTGGCGGTCGCGGTCTGCTTGGCCAGCTCCAGCCGTTCCTTGCCGCGCGCGGCCTCGACGTGCCGGCGCTCGGCGATCTCGGCCTTGTGCGCCAGGCTGCGCTGCTGCGCCTGGATCTCCTGGTGGGCCTGCTCGAAGACGGTCTCGTCGCCTTCGTACTCCTCGATCACGCGGTCCACGGCCTGGTTGAGCTTGAGCAGCAGCGTCGGATCGCTGTCCTCTTCGCCCAGCCAGGTGGCGCCGGATTCGGCGACGGCATTGAGCAGTTCCCGCGCCGGGTGCCGGCTGCGCGCGAAGAACGCCGGATCCTGCAGCGCGGCGCGCACCAGCGGCACCTGCAGGCGTTCCAGCAGCGCCGCGGCCGGCGCGTCGGGGCGTACCTCGCGCTCGATCTCGCCGTACAGCAGGCCGAGCAGGTCGAAGGTGTCGGCCTGCTGTGCTGCCAGGGTTGCCTGCGCGCCGTGGGTGGCGCGCAGCGCCTGCAACAGGGCGGTCTGCACGTCGCGCAGGTGGCGGCGTCCGCGCAGTCCGCCCAGGGTGCTGTGGGCCGGCGGTTGCGCCTGCAGTTCGCCCAGGGCCTCCAACAGGCTGGCGGTCGGCACCGGGGTCGCACCGGCGGCGCTCGCCGGCCGC
>NZ_AQOJ01000334.1:0-1972 GCF_000364685.1 Xanthomonas sp. SHU 166 | reverse complement strand
GCGCTCTGAGCCGCCGCGGGCGGCACCGCGGCCACGCCGCGTCCGCCTGCCCCTCCGTCGACGCGGGCGGTGGGCGCCGCCGCTATTGCGCGGGCGTCTCCACGGCCATCCCCATCGCGATGCGGTAGCGCTGGTACAGCGCCATCACCTTGTCGATGTACGCGCGGGTCTCCGCGTACGGCGGCACGCCGCCGTAGCGCGCCACCGCGCCGATGCCGGCGTTGTAGGCCGCCGCGGCCAGCACCCGATCGCCGGCGTAGCGGCGCAGCAACGCGCGCATGTAGCGGGCGCCGCCGTCGATGGATTGGTCGGCCGCGAACGGATCGCGCACGCCGTACTCCCTGGCGACCTCGGGCAACAGTTGCATCACCCCCTGCGCGCCCTTGGGCGAGACCGCGGCGGCATCGAAGCCGCTCTCGGCATGCGCAATCGCGCGCAGCCACGGCTCGTCGACCCCGGTGGCGCGCGCCGCGGCGCGGAACTGTTTAGCATGCGCCTGCAGTTGCGGCGCCCCGAGCTTGCCCAGTCCGGGGTGTGCACTCTCGCCTGGCGGCGTGACCGCGGTAAAGCGCAGATACGGCCGCGAGCCCGGCAGATTGCGCGTGGAGTAGACCAGTTGCCCGTCCTGCTCGCGCTCGTACAGGGTGCCGCTGAACACGCCGAGGTTGCCCCACAGATTGGGCGTGGCGATCGCCGCATCGTCCAGTTCCCTGGGGGTGCAGCGCGAACCCGGTTCCGGCGCGGTCGCCAGGCTGACCGTGCCGTCGCGCACGCAGCGGTACACCGTGCGCGCTGCCGCGTCGGCGACGACGCCACAGCACAGCAGCAGGCACAGCACGGCACGGGCAAGCGGCATCGGCGACACGCTCGGATGGGGGCGGGCGCGCATCATCGCGCAGCGCGCGTGGACGCAGGTGACGGCCTGTCGCCCGGCGCTGTTTCCGACACGGGTCTGGGTAGGAGAGGCTTCAGCCGCGACCAGGCTCCTGCACACCACGATGGCACCAGACTCCACGCGTCGGGACTGAAGTCCCTCCCACAGGGGCATGCGGCACGCTGGCTGGAACATCGTGGGCGGGTCGTTGGTCCCGATTGCTTCAGCGGCCGGATAGCGCACCGCCTTCGCTCGTCGCGCCTGAAGCCGTTCCTACAAGAACGTGCAGCACACGGTCTGGGCGCACTGTGGGAGGGACTTCAGTCCCGACTACTGCCAAGGTCGAATCGCTCGCGGCCTCCGCTCTTCGCGCTTCAAGCAGCGACGACCATTGCATGCGTCCTCCGACCTGCACGCCCGCCTACGGCGCACACGCCGCCAGTTTCTGATCGGCGTACCACAGCGCGCGCCGCGCCAGATCGTAGGCGCTGTCGGCCTCGCGCGGCAGCAGTTGCTGCGCGCGGATCGGGTCGGCGCCCTTGGCCATGGCGGTTTCCACCTGCAGCAGCGCATCCAGGTGCTGCTGCACCGGCGCCAGCAGGCGCGCGCGCTGCGCCGCCGGGCAGGCGCCGCGGCGTTGCTGCAGGTCGGCCAGGGCCTGGCGAATCCGCCGGCTGGCTTCGCCATCCAACCCGGGCGCCTTTTCGAAGGCGATCGGCGCGGCCTTGTAGGCATCGCCGGTGGCCTCGCTGCCGAGGTCGCTGGCGCGCTCGTGCAGCGCCGGATTGAACCGCACGTCCGGCGGCGGCCGCGCCACCGCCGACTGATGGGTGTTCTTGGGCAGCAGCTGCTTGATCGCCCGGCCGATGCCCTGCACGGCGACGTCGCCGAGGGTGCCGTCGCTGGCCCAATCCTTGTCGAAACGGGTCGACCGGTAGTCGATCGGATTGGGTCGCTCGAGCAGGCGCTTGGACTTGGCCACGTCGCGCGGATTGAGCGTCCCCGGCGGCGTGCCCTGCGCCTGCGCGAACGGATCCACCGCCACCCCATCCGGCAGGCGCGGATGGCCATCGCCGGTATAGAGCGTCGCCGCCATGC
>NZ_AQOJ01000333.1:0-1687 GCF_000364685.1 Xanthomonas sp. SHU 166 | reverse complement strand
CGGCCGTGGCATCGGCGCGGTGCAGCCGCGGCTGCGCCAGCGCCGCCTCGGCCACCGGCGGCGGCTTCACGTAGTCCGGGCCGAGCATGCAGGCCGACAGCAGCGAGGGCAGCGCGGCGGCGACGAGAACGCGGGAGAAACGCAGGGCCATGGAATCCTCAATGCATCGCGAGCGGAGCGCCGCCCTTGGGCAGCGGCTTGAGCAGGAACGCCAGCGGGATCGTGCAGACCACGATCACCCCGAAGATCCAGAACAGATCGTTGTAGGTCATCACCAGGGCCTGCTGCTGCACCAGCCGCGCCAGTTGCGCCAGCGACTGCATCGCCGCGCCGGCGCCGGACACCGACTGCAGTTGCGCGGCGATGCCATGCAGGTAGTCCTGCGCCAGCGGCGAATTGGCGGTGGTGCCGCTGCCGAGCATCTGCGTATGGAACACCATGCGCCGCTCCTGGAAGGTGGAGATCAGCGCCAGGCCGATCGAGCCGCCCATGTTGCGCGCGGCATTGAACAGGCCCGAGGCGTCGCCGGCCAGGTCCGGCGGCACCGAGGAGATCGCCGCCTGATTGAGCGACATCATCGCCAGCGCCAGCCCGCAGCCCTGCAGCAGCTGCCCGGCGACGAAATGCATGCCGACCGACTCGGCGGTGAGGTGCATGTTGACGAAGCAGGCCGCGGCGAAGCAGCTCAACCCGCCGAGTACCAGCACGCGCACATCCACCGTGGTCAGCAGCTTGGGCATCATCGGCATCAGCAGCACCGTGGGGACGCCCGACAGCAGCACCACGTAGCCGGACTGCTCGGTGTTGTAGCCGGAGATCACCGCCAGGAACTGCGGAATCATGTACATGACCCCGAACAGGATCATGCCCACCGCCATCACCATCACGAACACCGCGCCGAAACTGCGCTGCAGCAGGATCGACAGGCGGATCACCGGCTGCCGGCTGAGGAATTGCGAGCCCACCAGGGCGATGAAGCCGACCAGCGAGACCACGCTCAGCAGCACGATCTCGGTGGATTCGAACCAGCGCTCGCGCTGGCCTTCTTCCAGCACCACGGTGAGCGCGCCCAGTCCGGCGGTCAGGCCGAAGATGCCGAGCCAGTCGGCGTCGAGCAGCCCGCGCAGATACATGCGCTCGTGCGGCAGCCCGAGCAGCAGCAGCGCCACCAGGCCGGCGCAGACCGGCACGTTGAGGAAGAACGCGTAGTGCCAGCTCACGTTCTCGGTGAGCCAGCCGCCCAGCAGCGGCCCGATCACCGGACCCAGGATCACGGTCATGCCGAACAGCGCCGTGCCCAGGGTCTGCTGCGCCGGCGGCAGGCGCGTGGCGACGATGGTCAGCGCGGTGGGGATCAGCGCGCCGCCGGCGAAGCCCTGGCCGACCCGGCCGAGGATCATCATGGTCAGGCTGCTGGACAGCCCGCACACCACCGAGAAAAACGTGAAAAGCAGCGCGCAGATCAGCAGGAAGTTGCGCAGCCCCAGGGTGCGCACGAACCAGCCGGTCAGCGGGATCATCACGATCTCGGCGACCAGGTAGGAGGTCGAGATCCAGGTGCCTTCGGTGCCGCTGGCGCCGACCTCGCCCTGGATGGTCGGCAGTGCGGCGTTGACGATGGAGATGTCCAGCGTCGCCATGAACGAACCGATGGTGCCGGCGGCCACCGCCAGCCAGGCCCCGGTGT
>NZ_AQOJ01000332.1:0-1428 GCF_000364685.1 Xanthomonas sp. SHU 166 | reverse complement strand
TGGCGGCTGTGGCCGCAACTGGGCCGCTACTGGCCGCGGCGCCAGGCCGCGGCGGCGCTGGCGCTGCTCGGCGCCGGCGGCTACACCCTGGTGTCGGGCATGGCCCTGCCGACCGTGCGCACCGCGCTGATGATCGCGGTGGTGGTGGCGGCACGGTTGTGGCGGCGACCGGTGCGGGTGGTCGACGCATTGGCGCTGGCGGCGATTGCCATGCTGCTCTGCGACCCGCTGGCGGTGCTCTCGGCCGGCTTCTGGCTGAGCTTCCTCGGCGTCGCCTGGCTGGCCTGGTGCATGCCCGATGCCGGTCGTGGCTGGCGCGAGACGCTGCGCAGCTTCCTGACCGCGCAAGGCGTGGCCACGGTCGGCCTGCTGCCGGTGAGCACGATGCTGTTCGGGCAGGCCTCCGTGGTCGGGCCGCTGGCCAACCTGCTGGCGATCCCGTGGTGGAGCCTGGTGGTGGTCCCGCTGGCCTTGCTCGGTACCGCGCTGGAGGCGTTGCATGCCGGTGCCGGTGCCTGGCTGTGGCGCCTGGCCGCAGCCTGCTTCGACCTGACCTGGCCGTTGTTCGTCGCCCTGGGCGAGAGCCGCTTCGCCCTGCGCTGGTTGCCGGAGGCGCGCGACTGGGCGCTGCCGCTGGCCTTGCTGGGCGCGTTCTGGCTGCTGCTGCCGCGCGCGGTGCCGGGCAAGCCGCTGGCGGCGCTGCTGTGGTTGCCCTTGCTGTGGCCGCCGCTGGAGCGACCGCGACCGGGCGAGGTCGATCTGGTGATGTTCGACGTGGGGCAGGGCCTGTCGTTGCTGGTCCGCACCGCCCACCATCAACTGCTGTACGACACCGGGCCGGCGGTCGAGGACGGCTACGACGCTGGCGAACGGGTGGTGGTCCCGGCGCTGCATGCGCTTGGCGTGGCGCGGCTGTATCGCGCGGTGATCAGTCATGGCGACAACGACCACGCCGGCGGCCTGGCCGCGGTGCGCGCGGCGCTGCCGATCGGCCTGGTCCAGGCCCCGGCTGGTGCGCCGTTGCCGGTGGACCGGGCCTGCGTGGCCGGCGATGCCTGGGAATGGGATGGCGTGCGGTTCCGGTTCCTGCATCCGGCGCCGCACTTTCCGTATCTGCGCAACGAATCCAGCTGCGTGCTGCGCGTGGAAACCGTGCATGGCGCGCTGTTGCTGGCCGGCGATATCGGCGACGTGGTCGAGCGCACGCTGCTGCGCGAGGCGCCGCAGGCGCTGCGCGCCGACGTCGTGGTGGCGCCGCACCATGGCAGCGCGCATTCCTCGCAGCCGGCCTTCGTCGCTGCCACCGGCGCGCGGTTGGTACTGGTGTCGGCGGCCTACGGCAACCGCTTCGGCCATCCGCATCCGGGCGTGGTGGCGCGCTGGCAGGCGGCCGGCGCCGAGGTCGCCGGCACGCCGCAGGGCGGTGCA
>NZ_AQOJ01000331.1:0-6988 GCF_000364685.1 Xanthomonas sp. SHU 166 | reverse complement strand
TGGCGCCGAGGCGCTGTGGAGCGCGATGCGCGAGGGCCGCAGCGGCATCGCCGCCCTGCCCTCGCCCGATCCGCTCAGCACGTTGAAGATGCGCGTGGCCGCGACCCTGCAAGGGTTCGCTCCGGATGCCACGCAGACCGGCGGCATCGCCCCCGGCCAACTCGACCGCATGACCCAGATGGCGCTGGTCGCCGCCCGCGAGGCGATCGCCCAGGCCGGCCTGCCGCACGGCGATGCCGCGCTCGGCGCGCGCTGCGCGGTGGTGGTCGGCACCGGCGTCGGCGCCGAACTCAGCCGCGACGAACAATCGCGCCGGCTGTACCGCGACCAGGCCGAACGCCTGCATCCGCTGACCATCGTGCGCAGCATGGCCAACGCGCCGGCCAGCCAGATCAGCATCGCCTTCGGCCTGCGCGGCCCGGCCTTCGCCGTCTCCAGCGCCTGCGCCTCGGCCAATCACGCCTTCGCCCAGGCCGCGCTGATGGTCCGCCATGGCCTGGCCGATGTGGCCATCGCCGGCGGCAGCGAAGCCTGCCTGAGCCTGGCGCTGATCCGCGCCTGGGAAGCGATGCGGGTGGTCAGCGACGACACCTGCCGGCCGTTCTGCGCGCAGCGCAGCGGCCTGGTGCTGGGCGAAGGCGCCGGCATGTTCGTGCTGGAAAGCGCCGAGCACGCAGCCGCCCGCGGCGCGCTGCCGCTGGCGGAACTGGCGGGGTTCGGCATGAGTTCCGATGCCGGCGACATCGTCGCGCCCAGCGTCGACGGCGCCGCCACGGCGATGCGCCTGGCGCTGCAGGACGCCGGCCTGGTGCCGGAACAGATCGATTACGTCAACGCCCACGGCACCGGCACGCAGGCCAACGACCGCTGCGAAACCCAGGCGCTGCGTCAGGTGTTCGGTGCGCACGCCGAGGCGCTGGCGATCAGTTCGACCAAGGCGGTGCACGGCCATGCGCTCGGCGCGGCCGGCGCGCTGGAACTGGTCGCAGCGATCGGCGCGCTGCGCGAGCAGGTGGTCCCGCCCACGGCCAACTTCCTCGATGCCGATCCCGAATGCGATCTGGACTACGTGCCCAACCAGGCGCGCGCCCGCAACGTGCAGGCGGTGCTGAGCAATTCCTTCGCCTTCGGCGGACTCAATGCGGTGATCGCGCTGCGCGCGGCGGGCTGAAGCGCCCGCCGCCACAAACAACGGCGGGAGGCAACGCGAACCGCGCGCGTCGTCTCCCGCCCGGCTCATGCGACCTGCTTGGCGCGGGTCAGCAACTGGTCCAGCAAGGACAGGCCCAGGTCGATCTCTTCGTGGCTGATGTGCAGCGACGGCGCCAGCGTGATCACGTTCTTGTAGTAACCGCCCACGTCCAGAATCAGGCCGATGCGCTTGCCGTTGTGGCGCAGTTCGCCTTCCAGGCCCATGTCGACCATGGTGTCGAGCAGCTTGCGGTTCGGCGTGAAGCCGTCCGCCTGGCAGATTTCCGCACGCAGGGCCAGGCCCAGGCCGTCGACGTCGCCGATTTCCGGGTGGCGCTTCTGCAGGTCGCGCAGGCCGTCCAGGAAGTGCGCGCCCTTGGCCATCACCATCGACTCGTAGTCGGTCTCGGCCAGCATGCGCATGGTTTCCAGGCCGACCGCGGTGCCCAGCGGGTTGGAAGCGAAGGTGGAGTGGGTCGAACCCGGCGGGAACACGGTCGGGTTGATCAGCTCCTCGCGCGCCCAGATGCCGGCCAGCGGGTTCAGGCCGTTGGTCAGCGCCTTGCCGAACACCAGCACGTCCGGGGTCACGCCGAAATGCTCAATCGCCCACAGCTTGCCGGTGCGGAAGAAGCCCATCTGGATTTCGTCCACCACCATCAGGATGCCGTACTTGTCCAGCACCCGCTTCAGGCCGGTGAAGAAGTTCGGCGGCGGGATCACGTAGCCGCCGGTGCCCTGGATCGGCTCAACGTAGAACGCCGCGTACTCGCACTGCCCGGCCTTGGGATCCCACACGCCGTTGTACTCGGTCTCGAACAGGCGCTCGAACTTGGCCACGCACTGCTCGCCGTACTCTTCCTTGGACATGCCCTTGGGGCCGCGGAAGTGGTACGGGAATTCGATGAACTGGGCGCGGTCGAAATGACCGAAGCGGCGGCGGTAGCGGTACGACGAGGTGATCGCCGAGGCGCCGAGGGTACGGCCGTGGTAGCCGCCTTCGAAGGCGAACACCAGGCTCTTGCCGGCGCTGGCGTTGCGCACCAGCTTCAGCGAGTCTTCCACCGACTGCGCGCCGCCGACGTTGAAGTGCACGCGGCCCTTGCGGCCCCACTTGCGCTCGGCGTCGACCGCGATGGTCTTGGCCAGCTCGATCTTGGTCGGGTGCAGGTACTGGCTGGCGACCTGCGGCAGGGTCTCGATCTGGCGGGTCAGCGCCTGGTTCAGGCGCGGATTGGCGTAGCCGAAGTTGACCGCCGAGTACCACATCTGCAGGTCCAGGTACGGCACCTCTTCGGTGTCGTACAGGTAGCTGCCGTCGCAGCGGCCGAAGATGCGCGGCGGCTCGCTGTAGTGCACGGTGTCGCCGTAGGAGCAGTACTGGGACTCGTCGGCCAGCATCTGCGCATCGGTCAGCGCGCGCTGGTGGTCGGCACCGGTGCGCAGCAGCGCCTCCGGATCGGGCGCGGCATCGCCATGCAGCGGTGCGAGCGAGGAAAGCGAAACATTCCGGTTCATCGGGATCAGGCTCGTTGGGTGACGGGAAGCGGGAAGGACACGGTGGTGGTCGCCGGCACCGCCAGGTCGGGCAGCAGGGCGATGGCGTCGTCGAAACCGGTGATCGCGCAATGGGCGATCCCGTTGGCTCGGCAATGGCGCAGCAGACCGTCCTTGGCGAACACCAGGTCGGCCTTGCCGGCCAGGCAGAAATCGGAACGGCCGTCGCCGATCAGCAAGGTGGCGCGCTCGGGCGGCTGTTGCGCCATGACCGCGCACTTGCAGGTGCCGCTGGGGCAGTCCGGGCGCGCATGCGGCGAGGCCATGCGCCATTCGCCCGCGTCGGTACGCAGCAGGCGGTTGGCGATGATCGGCAGATGGTGCAGGCCGTGGCGGGCCAGGATCCGCGCGATGCCGTAGTCCAGGCCGTCGCTGACGATGCTCAGCGGGATGCCCAGGCGTTCGGCCAGCGCCACGAAGCGCACGAAGGCCGGGTCGATCCGCACCGCATCCAGCACCCGGTGCAACGCATCGACGTCGCCGTCGAGCAGGGCGACCTGCTTGCTCATGCATTCGCGGGCGCCGATCCGACCGGCGACCCAGTCGTCCTCCAGTTCTTGCCAACCGGGGCGCCCGAGGTGCTCGAGCAGGCTGTCGGTCACGTCCTGCAGGGACACGGTACCGTCAAAATCGCAAAGGATGTTCCATTGGGCGCGCAAGGTGGCTCTCCGGCTGATGGGGGCAGAGCCTAGGCACGCTGTCTTTCGCACTCCTTTCGGCGAGGTGAAAGAAAGCGGAGCGTTCACATTGGGCGTGGTAGGTGCCCACGCATCCCCCTGACCTGCTGACCGCCCAACGCTGGGATGCGCTACACGGTTCCCAATTCGACCGCGATCGGGCAACCTACATGCACCAGGCCCGGATGGCGAAACTGGTAGACGCATCGGACTTAAAATCCGCCGGGGGCGACCCCATGCCGGTTCGATTCCGGCTCCGGGCACCACCTATTGGCAGGCGGAACCGACAGGCCACATCAGGCACGGCCCCCCAAGCTCTACCGCCTCGGCACGCCAATCATCCCGATCACCACAGATGCGCCGCATGCAGGGTGGTGTCTGACGCCCGGGCTGTTCGCTGGCCGAGCGCAGCGTTTGCCCCACAGCCAGCCGGTGGAAAGCGCCGGGAAAGCGCATCCATTGTGGGATGACCCGCAAACTGTCCGAACGCAAGCGACAGGCACTGCATCGCCCCGGACGACACCGTGCTAGAAACATTGCCACACCAGCCGCGCCGGCTGCTTGGGGAGAAGCGAGTGAACGAGACCTACGAAAGAGAAAAGCGCGCGCGTACGTTCGCCCAATACATCAGGGACACGTGGAGTGGCCCGCTTTCCCGCGACGAAAAGCAACAGCTGGGCGAGAAAATCCGGGACGAAGTGGATGGAGCACCGGATCGCGACAGCCTGGAGTCCATCATCATCGGCGCGCTCAGAGAGAAGGATATCGATCCCGACGAACTGGGCATCCGCTGGTCATTGGATTGAGATCGCCCCACGGCGTCCGCACGGGCGCCGGGCAGTTGGAGTGCCAGACACAAGATCGCCAGGCCCTCCCGCGGGATGGCCTTGGATATCGGGCGCCCCCGCCACCGAAAAGTCCCCGATACCGCCGCCACGGCGGCACCGGGGATGCCAACGGCAAGGGAATCCGCGCGGCGCTCAGATCGCGCGCGAGTAGCGCGCCGGCTGGTCGGGCTGGCGCAGGTAGCGGTCGAAGCACATGGCGATCAGGCGCAGCAGCGGGCGGCCGCGGGCGGTGGCCTGGACCACGCCGTCGCGGTAGTCGGCCAGACCGTCCGCGCACAGCGGCGCCAGTGCGCGCAGTTCCTCGCGGAAGTAGCTGGCGAAGTCGATACCGTGGCGCTGCGCCACCGCTGCCGCGTCCACCCGCCCCTGGCACATCAGCTGCTGGATCAGCTCGGCGCGCAGGGCGTCGTCGGCACTGAGCTGCAGGCCGCGCAGCACCGGGCTGTCGCCGGCGTCCACGGCCGCTTCCCAGGCCGGCAGGTCGCGCTGATTCTGGCTGTAGCTGGCGCCGATGCGGCTGATCGCGCTGACCCCCAGGCCCAGCAGGTCGGTGTCGGCGTGGGTGGTGTAGCCCATGAAGTTGCGGTGCAGGCTGCCCTGCCGCTGCGCGCGCGCCAGGTCTTCCTGCGGCAGCGCGAAGTGGTCCATGCCGATGTACTGGTAGCCCGCTGCAGAGAGCCTGCTGACCGCGAGGCCGAGCAGGGCCAGCTTCTGCTCGGCATCGGGCAGATCGGCGTCTGCGATGCGCCGCTGCGCCTTGAACAGCTGCGGCATGTGCGCGTAGCCATAGACCGCCAGGCGGTCCGGGCGCGCCGCGATCACCGTCTCCAGGGTCTGTTCGAACCCGGCCAGGGTCTGCCGCGGCAGGCCGTAGATCAGGTCGACGTTGACCGAGCGCATGCCGTGCACGCGGCAGGCGCGCAGGATGTCCAGGGTCTCGTGCACGCCCTGGCGCCGGTTGATCGCCTGCTGCACCAGCGGGTCGAAATCCTGGATGCCCAGGCTGGCGCGATTGAAGCCCAGTTCGGCCAATGCGGCGATGTCCTGCGGCGTCACCGTGCGTGGGTCCAGTTCGATGGACATCTCGCGGTCCGGCGCCTGGCTGAAGCGGAACAGCCCGCGCAGGCCCTGCACCAGTTCGCCCAGCAACTCGGGAGCGAGGAAGTTGGGGGTACCGCCGCCCAGGTGCAGTTGCACCACCTCGCGCTCGCCCTCGAAACACGCGGCCATCATCGCGGCCTCGCGCAGCAGCCGCTGCACATAGGTGCGGCCGCGCTGCGGGTCGCGGGTGATCACCCGATGGCAGCCGCAATAGAAGCAGGGATTGCGGCAGAACGGCACGTGCACATACAGCGACAGCGGCCGCCGCGGATCGCTGGCCTGGACCGCGGCGAACAACTGCGCCGGGCCGAAACCGGTCTGGAAATGCGGCGCGGTCGGGTACGAGGTGTAGCGCGGGCCGGGACGGTCGTAGCGGCGCAGCAGGTCGGCGTCGAAGGTCCAGGCGGCGGAGGGATCGGGCGCGGTCAGGATGTCCATGCCCCGAGCATGCGCGGCGCCCGGCACGGCCGCCTTGACCTGGATCAATCCGCGCACGCAGCCGGCGGCAGCGGCGATGCCGGCTCGAACGGGCGCCAGCTCATCTGGTGGCGGCGCCAGAACGTCTCGGCGATGCGCTGGGCGATGTCGTCGGCCAGCAGCCGCATCGGCGTGTTAGGCAGCTCGGCGGTGGTGGCGCGGAACAGGCCCAGCCAGCGCTGGAACAACAGTGCGCTGAGTTCGCGCATGGCCATGTGCCGCGGCATCGGCGCGCCGCGGAAGCGGCGGGTGCCGCGCAGCATCGCCGACCAGAAATCGCACAGCTGCTGCTGGTGCGCATCCCAGTCCTCGATGTGCGCGGCGAACACCGCCGACAGATCGGCGTCGGCGCGCACGCGGCGGTAGAACGTCTCCACCAGCGCCTGCACCTCGGCCTCGCTGCACAGGTCCGGCCCCGGCAAGGGCATGCCCTCGATCTGGTCCTGCATGGTCCGCTCCACGTCGCTCGACGCCGACAGTCTCCACGCCGCCACCGCGGCGGCCTTGATCAGGATCAATGTCGGCACGGCCGGCACTGCCTAGTCTGCCGCTGCGGCATGCGCCGACGCCGGTGTCGACGGGGGATCGGCGGCCAGGCGGCTGGCAGGCGCGGCGACGTGTGTGGCGCTGCCCCCTTGGCGCATGCCGCATCCTCCTTTCGCGATGGAATCCACCGTCATGGCCTCTCCCGACGATCCGCTGCTCGACCCGCTCGATCCCGGTATGCCACGCCCGCTGGTGCAGCGGCTGGGGGTGATCCTGTGGCCGAGCTTCCTGGTGGCCGGCGCGATGAGCGTGCTGTTCTTCGCCCTGGTCGATCCGCTGGCGCTGCGCGACATCACCTTCCCCGGCCGCCAGCTGAGCCGCGAGCTGGGCTATACGGTGGGCTTCTTCATGTTCTGGCTGGCGACGCTGGCCTCGAGCCTGCTGACCGGCTTCCTGTTGCGTCCGGCGCCGCACGGCGACGCCGCGCCGCTGTCCTGAGCCGGCTGCCGATGCCTCGCCCGATCCACTTGCATGTCGTCACCTCGCCCGCAGCCACGGCAGGACCGGCGCCGCCACATCGGTACACGCAGTTCCGACGCGTGGTGCTGTGGCTGCTGTTCGCCGCCTTCTATCTGCTGCCGTGGCTGCGCT
>NZ_AQOJ01000330.1:0-495 GCF_000364685.1 Xanthomonas sp. SHU 166 | reverse complement strand
GCCGGCAGGCGCTGCTGCTGGACCTGCCGGCGCGGCGCTTCGACGTGTTCGGCTGGACCCTGTGGCCGCACGACGTCGGCTGGCTGCTGCTGGCGCTGGGCGCCGCCGCGGCCTCGCTGGCGGTGCTCACCACCCTGGCCGGGCGCCTGTGGTGCGGCTTCGCCTGTCCGCAGACGGTGTGGAGCCATGCCTTCGCCTGGATCGAACGGCGCTTCGCCGACTGGCCGGCCGCGGCACGGCACCTGCTGTGGGCGACCGTGGCGCTGTGGACCGGGGTCAGCTTCGTCGGCTATTTCGTGCCGATCGCCGACCTGGTCGCGCGCCTGCATCCGTTCGCCTGGAGCGGCGGGGAGACGTTCTGGGTGCTGTTCTATGCACTGGCCACCTGGGGCAACGCCGGCTTCCTGCGCAGCCAGGTCTGCCGCTACCTGTGCCCGTACGCGCGCCTGCAACCGCTGCTGTGCGACCGCGACACGCCGCTGGTCGGCTACGACG
>NZ_AQOJ01000329.1:0-4202 GCF_000364685.1 Xanthomonas sp. SHU 166 | reverse complement strand
GGCGCCCGCGCCTGCGGCACTGGCAGCATCGCCCAGCGCGGGCGGCGCCTGCTCGACCCCGTCACCGCCCGCGACTATGCCGTGCGCGCCAGCATCGCCCAGCTCGCCGGCCAGGGCGGCAGCCGCGGCGAGGCCCTGGCCGCGTATGCCGGCACCCTGCCCAAGTTCAGCGCCGAACAACTCGGCGACTGCGTGGCCTGCGACGCCTGCGTACAGGCCTGCCCGGCCGGCATCGATCCGCGCAATGGTGCGCATTACGCCTGCACCGCCTGCGGCGCGTGCGTCGAGGCCTGCGACCGCAGCATGGATCGCCACGGTTTCGCCCGCGGCCTGTTGCGTCTTGCCGGTGCCAATGCCATCAATCGCCAGCCGCGGCACTGGTGGCGCCGGCCGCGGCTGCTGGGCGGCGCCGCCACGCTGCTGGCGGCGTTGCTGGCGTGGTGGTGGCTGGCGGCGTGAGCCGGGCCGAGTCGACCGTGGCGACTCATAGGGCGCGGCGGAACCGCTGTCGCCCCCTGGGGGCAGCGACGGACATTTTTTTGCAACGAAGGGCTAGCGCACCTGCTGGCAGGCGTGTAGAATGCGCGGCTCCCAAGCGGGAATAGCTCAGTTGGTAGAGCGCAACCTTGCCAAGGTTGAGGTCGCGAGTTCGAGTCTCGTTTCCCGCTCCAAATAGCGTCACTTGCCTTCTACGATGCAAGTGAACCATTGAAAAAAGGAGCCCAGGCTCCTTTTTTCGTTTTCGCGCTCTGCGGACTCGACAGCGACGCTGCCCGAATCAGCGCCGATCCGCCAATCCGCCGCGCAGCGAACCTCTTACTTCAGCGGATTCTCCGGCTCCCTGCCCCGCAGTGCCTTGTCCTGCCGGCAGGTCTTCAAGGGCTGGGCCGTCGCCGACTCGATCGCGGTCACCTCGCGGGTGTCGTCGCGCGCATGCACCTTCAGGCAGGCGCAGCCGTAGCCGGCGCTGCCCGTCCCGGTCGCCACCCAGCGCGCCTGGGAGAACGTCGGCCATGTGCCCTCGGCCTGGTGCCCGCCCTGCTGGCCGACCGTCCACTCGCCGGCCTTGTCCACGAGCGTGGCGTTGCCTGGCGAGGGATTGTCGAACCAGCCGCAGCGCGTGACGGCGCCGGCAGGCGGCGCGGCATCGGAGACAGCGCACCGGCCGGTCATGGCAACCAGGGCCGCACCGAACACGCTTGCGAAACGCAAAACAGGTCGCGATGGATTCATGACATCAGGATCGAGGGACGAGACCGGCATCATCGCAAATCGGCGCCTGCCGGCGCTGCCGGGAGGCCAAGACACAGCGCTGATACCGCCTCTCCTGTTCGATGCGATGCCGCCGCGCGATCGCAGTGCCGTCGTGTGTCCGTTCTACGACCTGTCCTGGTTCGACACCGTCGGCCGCCAGCGGTTCGTGCAGTACAAGCAGCGCTTCTGGGCGGCGGCGCCGTAGCGGCGATGCAGCGTCGCCGGCGCCGGGCGCACCGCGGTCGCGGTAGGGAAAACCGCAGCTGGCTCGTCTATCTACCGCAACGTCGCCCTGCGGGAGACGCTGCCGCGCGCTGCTGCCGGGTCCCGCACCGTCTTTCCAGAGCATCCGCTGCATGCAGACCCTGATCCAACGCGGCATGGCCGCCCTTCGCCAGGACAACGTCGACGGCCTGTACAGGCTGTGGTCCGGCACGACCGTGCTCAACCATCTGCAGGAGGCCGACCTCGATGTGCTGATGCAGCGCTGCGACGCCCGGATCCAGGCAGCGCCGGGCGACCCGGCGCCATGGCGGCTGAAGTGCCTGATCTACCTCGACCGCAGCGCGCACTTCACCAGCGACCGCCGGCAGGCGCTGCGCACCGTCGCCGAGTGGGCCGGACGCGCGATCGGCCTGGCCCCGCACGACGCCGAGGCGCACCGCCTGCTCGGCAGCGCGCACTACTGGCTGGACGAACCCGCATCGGCGATCAGCGCCTACCGCAACGCCCACGCGCTGCAGCCGCAGGTGGACCTGCAGGTCCGCCTGTTCGAGATGGAATCGCTGCCTGCCGGGCAGTCGCCGCAGCTGCTGCAGCTGGACTTCCGCGACGGCAACGCCTGCCACTACTACAGCGCCGGCGTCTCCATCGGCAAATGGAAACACGCCGGGATGGAGCCGGCCGATGCCGGCTACGTCGACGCGGTGCAGTTCGCCCTCTACGAGCACGGCACCACGCTGTTCCGGCAAGCCCTGGAACTGGGCGAGGCCGCCACCTGCAACACCGACCCCCATACCTTCGCGATGTGCTGCAACAACCTCGGCCTGCTGTACCTGGACCGGGGCCTGTACGCGCAGGCGCAGGCCATCCTCGAAGAAGGGCTGCGCCACAGCCAGTTCCAGTTCCTGTACCAGAACCTACGCGAGGCCTATCGCCAGCAGGGCATGCGCGCCGAGGCCGCGGATCTGGCGCTGACCCTGATGATGGACTACGAACTGGACACGCCGCTGTTCCTGGATTGCGCGCAGGCGGCATGCAGCCATCTCAACCGCGTCGGCCGCCATGCCGACGTGCTGGAAATCGCCGACGCGGCGCAGGAAGAGTTCGAGGCACTGCCCGACCAGGCCCAGGCCGATCCGGAACTGCTGCGGATGTATGCGCTGGTGCAGGCCCACCACCGTCTCACCGCGACGCGTGCCCTGGGCCGGCTGCAGCCGGAGCATGTGGATACCGCCCTGTCGCAGGCGGCAGCGGAGGCGAATCCGCACGACCTGGACACGCTGTTCGTGCACGCCAGCGCACTCGGCGAGGCGCGCGACTACCCGGCCGCGGTCGATGCCTACGCCTCTCTGATCGCCGAGGGCACGCAGCAGCAGGACCTGCAGGCGCTCAAGCGCGCGCGGCACGGACGCGGCTACCTGCTGCTGTACCATCTGCCCGACGCCAAGGCCGCACTGCAGGACTTCCTCGCCGTGCAGCGCGACGGCACGGACGACTTCTACACGCACTACTACCAGGCCAACTGCCATTACGTGCTCAAGGACTACCGCAGCGCACTGCCGGCCTGCGACGCGGCACGCGCCCTGCTCGACGACGCCGTGGTGCAGGCGGATCCCGGCTCGGCGGCGCAGCTGTACATGATGGAAGCCAATTGCCACATGAACCTCGGTGCCTATCCCGCGTCGGTCGCCGCCTTCGAGCGCTCGCTGGCGCTGCACGAACGTGCGGACGTGCGCGAGAGCTACGAGCTGGCCCGGCAACTGGCCGCCAAGCCGAAGAAGCGGCTGTTTGGGCTGTTCTCGTGATCGCCAGCGCATGAGCCACGCTTCGCACACTGCTCGCGCGAAAATCCAGTGGCAACGCTGCGGCCGCGTGTGGCCGCGCGTGTCCTGACCCGGCCGTCGTGTCGCTGCGCTGCGCGCTGCTCGGGCTGAGTCTGCTGCTTGGTGGCTGTGCGGCATCGGCCCCGACGCCGCTGCAACACCAGGTCTACGTCTGGCAGCGGCAATGGAGTGGCGCGCACGCGGTAGTGCTGGCACAGACCCGCGCGGACTTCTCGACGTTGCGCGTACTCGCGCTGCAGGCGCATCCGCGCGCCGGCTGGGGCCCCGCCGCGGTGGATCTGCGGCAGCTCGCCGCCGATGGCCGCCCGGTGATCGCGGTGGTGCGGCTGGACGGGCAATTGCCGCAACTGGACGCGACGCGCATCGACGCCGAGGTGCTGCACGTGGTGCGCACTTGGCGCACCGCCGGCGTGGCACTGCGCGGCGTGGAGATCGACCACGACTGCGCCACCGCGCGGCTGCCCGCCTATGCGGCGCTGCTGCGGCAACTGCGCGGCGCGCTGCCGGCGGACCTGGCGCTGAGCATCACCGCCCTGCCCGCCTGGCTGGACAGTCCGGCACTGACCGCAATGCTGCGCACGGTCGACAGCTCGGTGCTGCAGGTGCATGCGGTGAACGCACCGACGGCCGGCCTGTTCGATCCGGTGCAGGCGCGACGCTGGGCCGACCGTTACGCCCAGCGCAGCGCCACGCCGTTCTGGCTGGCCCTGCCCGCCTACGGCGTGGCCCTGATCGACGGCACCGACGCCGACGCTGCACCGCTGATCGAAAGCGAGGCGCCGCTGGCGGCGAGCGGCGCACGCCGCGAACTGCAGGTGTCGCCACAGCAGCTCGCCGCCTTCGTCGATGCGCTGCGCGCCCACCGCCCGCCGCGCCTGGCCG
>NZ_AQOJ01000328.1:0-2501 GCF_000364685.1 Xanthomonas sp. SHU 166 | reverse complement strand
AAGGCGCGGGCGCCGTGGGCGGCGAGCAGATGGCGCAGCGCCTCGGTGCGGCGCATGGCGACCGCGGCGCGCAGCGCGCGCTGCAGGCCGCGCTGCAGGCGGAAACGGCGGGAGAACAGCGAGAACAGGAACATGACGACCTCCTTGCGGCGCGTGGCCGGCAAGGACGTCGCAGCGTGTGCGCGGCGTGCGTCTTCCGGCTCAGCGCCGGGCAGCGACCAGGCGAGGGGAACGGCGGGGGAATGCGGCGCTGATGCCGCGTCGATGCGGATCGGGGTCCATGCTCGCCTCCGGTATCAGGGGAACGGATCGCGCGGAGCGCGATGGTCTGGCGCGGTCGGATGCCGCTGTACCGCCCACTGGCCGGGCCAGGAGCGGGTGGCGCAAAGCTTGGCATGCGGCCCAGGTGTGCACCAGCCTGCATGAGGCCATGGCGGCGATACCAAGGTATATCCGGTCTGGTCCGCCTGCCGGCGCGTGGCGCAGCGATTGAGACGCGGCCGGCTACACTGGCCGCATGCAGAACGATGCCCATTTCCTGATCCTCGCCGGCCTGTTGTGCGCCGTCATCGCCCTGTTGCTGGCCGTGTTGCTGCGGCGGGGCAACCACGCCGCGCTGGAGGCGGCCCTGCGCGAGGAGCAGCGCAGCGGTCGCGGCGAACTGCGCGAGCAGCTCGACAGCCTGGCGCGGCAGCAGGACGCACGCAGCGAAGGCTTCGCCCGCCACCTGGCGGATCTGTCCACCCGCACCGATCAGCGCCTGGACCTGCTGCGCGAGGCGCTGACCGAGGACGCGCGGCGCGGCCGGGTCGAGGCCGGCGCCGCGCAACAGCGCATGGCCGAGCTGCTGAGCCAGCGCCTGGTCGAGATCCGCGGCCAGCTCGACGCCTTCGGCCAGCAGCAGGACGCGCGCATGGCCCAGTTCGGCCAGCAGCAGGCCGAGCTGATCGCGCGCATCGACGCGCAGCTGGGCGCGTTGCGCGAGGCCCTGATCGAGGACGCGCGCAAGGGCCGCCAGGAAGGCGCCGACGCGCAGCAACGCTTCGCCGACACGCTCGGCCAGCGCCTGAGCGACCTGGTCCAGCGCAACGAGCAGCGGATGGGCGAGATGCGCGCCACCCTGGAGGAGCGGTTGAAGGAACTGCAGGCCGACAACGCGGCCAAGCTCGAGCAGATGCGCGGCACCGTCGACGAAAAGCTGCAGACCACCCTCAACACGCGCCTGGACGCCTCGTTCAAGCTGGTGTCCGAACGGCTCGAGCAGGTCCAGCGCGGCCTTGGCGAGATGCAGCAGCTGGCCACCGGCGTCGGCGATCTCAAGCGCGTGCTGAGCAACGTCAAGAACCGCGGCGGCTGGGGCGAGGTGCAGCTGGAGAACATCCTCGAGCAGACCTTGACCCAGGAACAGTACGCACGCGGCGTGCGGGTGCGCCCGGAGCGCAACGAGATGGTCGATTTCGCGGTGCGCCTGCCCGGCCGCGGCCACGAGGACACGCCGGTGTGGCTGCCGATCGACGCCAAGTTCCCGCGCGAGGACTACGAGCGCCTGCTCGACGCGCAGGAGCAGGGCGATCCGGAACTGGTGCAGGCGATGGGCGTGCAGCTGGAGCGCGCGATCCGGGTGCAGGCCAAGTCGATCGGCGACAAGTACATCGCCCCGCCGCACACCACCGACTTCGCGGTGATGTTTCTGCCCACCGAGGGCCTGTACGCCGAGACCCTGCGCCGCCCCGGCCTGGCCGACCTGCTGCAGCGCGAGCACCGCATCGTCGTCGCCGGCCCGACCACCATCACCGCCCTGCTCAACAGCCTGCAGATGGGCTTCCGCACGCTCGCCATCGAAAAGCGCTCCAGCGAAGTGTGGGGCGTGCTGGCCGCGGTGAAGAGCGAGTTCGGCAAGTTCGCCGGCATCCTGGAAAAGGCCGAGAAGCAGATCAGCACCGTCGGCAAGAGCCTGGGCGAGGCCAGCCGCAAGACCCGCACCATCGAACGCCGCCTGCGCGGCGTCGAGACCCTGGCCGATGCGCAGGCCGCGCCGCTGCTGGAACTGTCGCTGCCGCTGGAGGATGCCGAAGCGGACGAGGCGGCAGGCGACGACCGGGAGTGAGGGCTTGCGGTGCCCGCGGCGGCGGTGCGGCGAGTCGGGATGGCAAGGCACCGTGGCGGTTACGTCGACGCGAGATGGCGTGCGACCGGCACGCGCCATGTTGGATGCAGCGCCGCGACCTGGACGGGCCAACGCGGCCGCTTCGTACGCGCGCGCTGTACAGATGGCGCAGCATGCGGCTGTCCTGGTCTTGCCTGCAGTGTTGATGCGATTCGACATCGCGGATGCGTTGTCGTCTCCAGGCCGCTCGCCTGCTGGCCTGCTGGCCGATACGCGCGCTGCTGATCACGACGAGAGGCACATGTGTAGTGGCGGCTCTTGTTTCTTCTGCGGCCGTCGCGAGCAGGTGTTGCGGACGCGCTGTCGCGGCTGAAGCCGCTCCTTGTATCTGGAC
>NZ_AQOJ01000327.1:0-461 GCF_000364685.1 Xanthomonas sp. SHU 166 | reverse complement strand
CGAGCTCGACTTCCCCAACGTGCTCGACAGTTGGGCCTCGCGCCTGCATCCGGACGACAAGCAGGCCACGCTGGACGCGTTCGCCAAGCACCTGGGCGACCGCAGCGGCCAGACCCCGTACGACGTGGACTACCGCCTGCAGCTGAAGAACGGTCAGTACCGCTGGTTCCGCGCGATCGGTACCACCCAGCGCGACGCCCAGGGCTTACCGCTGCGGGTGGCCGGCGCGCTCACCGACATCACCGAGCGGCGCGAGCGCGAGGCGTTCCTGGACATCGTGCTGACGCGCTTCGAGCTGGGCCAGCAGATGCTCAACGACGGCCTGTGGGACATGAGCGTGACCGCCGGCGATCCGATCAATCCGGCCAACGAGTTCTGGTGGTCGCCGCAGTTCCGCGCGTTGCTGGGCTTCGCCTCCGAGGCCGAGTTCCCCAACGTGCTCGACAGTTGGTCCTCGCGCC
>NZ_AQOJ01000326.1:0-510 GCF_000364685.1 Xanthomonas sp. SHU 166 | reverse complement strand
TGGCTCGGCCGACAGCGCCTCCAGCCGCAGCCCGGACAACTGCAGGTGCGCGACGATGGCGCTGGCCATTGCCGCCGCGCCGAGCAGCATCGCCAGCAGCAGCGCCGGGTTGTTGTTGTAGTTCAGCGCGCCGAGCAGCATCGCCGCCAGCAGCAGCGCCAGGAAGCCGCCGAACGGCGTGGGCAGGATGTAGATGCGGCGCCGGTCCAACTGCACCGGCAGCGCTTCCGGCGCGCGCGGCGCGGCCAACTGCGCCAGTCGCTGCCGCCAGTCGCGCCGCCCGCCCGGCATCGGTGTCAGTCCACCGCGACGCTGTGCAGGATCGCCTTGGCCAGGGTCTGGCCGGACGCCGATTCCTGTTCGGCCACCAGGCGATGCTCGGCCACGGCCACGAACAGCGCCTGCACGTCCTCGGGCAGCACGTGGCCGCGGCCGAGCAGCAGCGCATGTGCCTTGGCCGCGCGCAGCAGGGCGATGCCGGCACGCGGCGACAGGCCCACGCGTACGCCG
>NZ_AQOJ01000325.1:0-4250 GCF_000364685.1 Xanthomonas sp. SHU 166 | reverse complement strand
GCGGCTGCGCGCCAGCAGCGCCTGCACGTAGCCGACCAGCGCCTCGCTGGCGTGGATCTGCTCCACGCCCTGCCGCAGCGTGGCCATGTCGGCCTCGCCGAGCAGTGGCTGCGCCTGTGCGATGAGGTCGCGGCGATCGCTGCCGCTGAGCAGCGCGCGTTCGGCCTCGGCGTTGGGATAGCCCAGCGCCAGGCGCAGCAGGAAGCGGTCCAGTTGCGAGTCGGGCAGCGGGAACGTGCCCGACAGGTCCACCGGGTTCTGCGTGGCGATCACGAAGAACGGCGACGGCAGCGGATGGGTGGTGCCGTCGAGGGTGACCTGCTGTTCGGCCATCGCTTCCAGCAGCGCACTCTGCGTGCGCGGCGGCGCGCGGTTGATCTCGTCGGCGAGCAGCACGTGGGTGAACACCGGGCCGGGATGGAACTGGAACTGGCGCGACTGCGCGTCGTACACCGACACGCCGAGCACATCGGCCGGCAACAGATCGGAGGTGAACTGCACGCGCTGGAAGCCAAGCCCCAGGCTCGCCGCCAGCGCATGCGCCAGCGTGGTCTTGCCCAGGCCGGGCAGGTCCTCGATCAGCAGATGTCCGCCGGACAGCAGGGCGACAAACGCCATGCGCACCTGTTGCGGCTTGCCCAGGACCAGCGCGTTGACCTGCTGCTGGGCGCGCGTGAGCGCCTCGCGCAACGTATCGGTTAGCATTTCCGGCAAGCGGAGCGGAGTAGGCATCGCAGTCTCGCAACGGTTTCAGGGAGTGTACGGGCAATGCAAGGGGAACAACGTGCACGCAGCGTCTTCATCGTGCTGTGGACGCTCGTCACCGCCGCCAAACTGCTGGTCGCCGCGCGCCTGCCGTTGTTCGTGGACGAGGCATTCTATTGGCAGGAAGGCCAGCATCTGGCGCTGGCCTACTCGGATCTGCCCGGGCTGACCGCGTGGCTGGCGCGGTTGGGCGTGGCGCTCGGCGGCGACCACCTGCTGGCGTTGCGCGCGCCGTTCCTGCTGCTGGGTGCGGCCGTGCCGTGGCTGATCGCACGCATCGCCACGCGCTGGTTCGGCGCAGTTGCGGGCTGGCGCGCCGGCAGCCTGGCCTTGCTGATGCCGCTGTCCGGCACCCTGGGCATCCTGGCGCTGCCGGACGTGCCGATGGCGCTGGCGACGATCCTGTGCATCGACGCCAGCGCGCGGCTGCTGCGCCAGACCGAGGCGCTGAGCGCGGTGGAGCTGGCGCTGGGCCTGGTCATCGGCGCGCTGAGCCATTACCGCTTCGTCGGCGTGATCGGCGTCGGCGCGATCGCGCTGCTGCTGATCCCGCAGGGCCGGCGCATGCTGCGCGATCCGCAGGTGTGGGTCGCGCTGGCGCTGGGCATGGTCGCCTGGCTGCCGCTGCTGGCCTGGAACGCGGACAACGGCGAGGCCGGTCTCAAGTTCCAGCTGGTTGACCGCCATCCCTGGAGTTTCCAGCCCGCCGGCATCGCCTTCCTGCTGATCCAGTTGCTGCTGGTCACGCCGCTGCTGGCGGTGGCGATGACCAAGGTGGCGCTGATGGCCACGCGCGGCGGCAGCAGCGGCACGCGCGTGCAGTGGCGCTATTTCGGCCTGCTCGGCGGGGTATCCACGCTGGGCATTTTCCTGCTCGGGTTCTTCACCGACGCCGAGCGGGTCAGCTTCCACTGGCCGCTGCCGGGTTATCTGGCGCTGCTGATCGCCACGCCGGTGATCCTCAACGGTTGGAGCAAGCCGCTGCGCCGCGCCACCTGGCTGCTGGCCGGGCTGGGCCTGGTCGGTGCGTTCGGCTACTACCTGGCGGTGTCGGTGCCGGCGGTGCGCGAGCACACCGCCGGCGACAAGTACTACCCGCGCAACTTCGCCGGCTGGCGGCCGCTGGCCGGCGCGGTGCGTCGCGAACTGGCGAGCATGCCGTCCGGTACCCAGGTGCTGGCGGACAACTTCAAGGTCGGCGCCGAACTCGGTTTCGAACTGCGCGACCCGGATATCCAGGTGCTGCCGCATCCGTTGAACGACAAGCACGGGCGCAGCGCACAGCTGCAGCAGTGGGGTCTGCTCAGCGACGGCCACCGCGACGGTCCACGGCTGCTTGTGCTTTCGCCCAGCGACATGAAGTACCGGCTGCTGCTGCAGCGCTACCACGCGGTCTGCGACCTGGTCGGTCCGCTGCCGCCGCCGCGGGTGGTGTCCAGCGACCACGGCAGCCAGCGTTTCCTGCTGTTCGCGCTGCCGGCGCAGCGCGCGAGCGGGCCTTGCACCACGCCGGCGATGGCCTGGTTCAACACCCCGGACGTGGACGCCAGCGTCGGGCGTCGCTTCGACGTGTCCGGCTGGGCGTTCAAGGACGGGGTGGGGATCGACCGGATCGAGGTGCTGCTCGACGGCAAGGTCGTGGCGCAGGCGCACTACGGCGACGTCTACGACGTCACTAGGTTCTGGAAGATCTCCACCGATCCCAACCATCCGAACATCGGCTTCCGCGCCACCCTCGATGCCAGCGGCCTGGCCCCGGGCACGCACTGGCTGGGCCTGCGCCTGCACGGCCGCGACGGCAGCGTCGAGGATTGGTGGGAACAACCGATCGTGCTGCGCCCGCACTGAGCTAGGATGGCGCGCCTTTCCACGCTGCCACGCAGGACCGCACGCCGCCCATGTCCAGTTTCCCCTCCGATCGCCCCGCGGCCGCGCCGCGGATCGCGGTGTTGGTGCCGTGCCACAACGAGGCGGCCACCATCGGCCGGGTCGTGGCCGATTTCGCCACGCATCTGCCGGGCGCGCAGGTCCATGTGTTCGACAACAATTCCAGCGACGCCACCATCGCCCGTGCGCGTGCGGCCGGTGCGGTGGTGCGCGAGGTCGCGCTGCAGGGCAAGGGCAACGTGGTGCGGCGCCTGTTCGCCGACATCGAGGCCGACGTCTACGTGCTGGTCGACGGCGACGCGACCTACGACGCGGCGATGGCTCCGGCGCTGGTCGAGCGCCTGCTGCGCGACGGACTGGACATGGTGGTCGGCGCGCGCCGCAGCGACGAAGCGGCGGCGTACCGCGCCGGCCATCGCACCGGCAACGTGCTGCTGACCCGCTGCGTGGGCTTCCTGTTCGGGCGCAGCTTCGACGACATGCTGTCCGGCTACCGGGTGTTCTCGCGACGCTACGTGAAGTCGTTCCCCGCGCATGCCGCCGGCTTCGAGACCGAGACCGAACTGGCGGTGCACGCGCTGCAACTGCGCATGCCGGTGGCGGAAGTCGACACTGCCTACGGCGCGCGTCCGGAAGGATCGCAGAGCAAGCTGCGCACCTGGCACGACGGCACCCGCATCCTGCTGACCATCCTGCGCCTGTTCAAGGCCGAGCGGCCCTTGCTGTTCTTCTCGCTCGGCTTCGGCGCCTGCGTGCTGCTGGCGCTGGCGCTGGCGGTGCCGCTGTTGCTGACCTATGCGCAGACCGGCCTGGTGCCGCGGTTTCCCACCGCGATCCTGTGTTCGGCGCTGGTGTTGCTGGGTGTGCTGCTGCTGGCCTGCGGGCTGATCCTGGACACGGTCACGCGCGGCCGCATCGAGGCCAAGCGCCTGGCTTACCTGGCGATCCCGGCCTGGCCGGCGGCGGACGCGCAGGGTGCGCATCATGGTGACGGCGCATGAGCACCACTGCTGCTGCGGCGCTGCCGCGCCCGACGCGCCGCCAGCGCCTGCTCGCCGCGCTGGATCGCCGCTTCGCCTTCCACAACCGCGGCAACGTGATCGCGGCGGGTGTGGCGGTCGCGCTCCTGGGTGGGCTGCTGTCGCTGTGGCTGGGCCAGGACGCCAACTGGGACCTGCGCAACTACCACCTGTACAACGGCTACGCCGTCCTGCACGGCCGCCTCGGCATCGACCTGGCGCCGGCGCAGATGCAGAGCTACTTCAATCCGCTGCTGGACGTGCTGCATTACGCGCTGTTCGTCGGCCTGCCTGCGCCGCTGGCCGGGTTCGCGATGGGCGTGCTGCACGCACTGGCGTTCCTGCTGCTGGCCGGCATCGTCTGGCAGGTGCTGGATCCGCGGCTGGACCGCGCGCGGCTGGTGCCTTGGCTGGCGCTGGCCGGGCTGTGCAGCGCCGCGTTCCTGTCCGAGTTCGCCGGCACCATGGGCGACAACACCAGCGCGCTGCCGGTGTTGGGCGCGCTGCTCGCCGCGCTGCACGCGCAACGCCGCCAGCAGGCCGCGGGGCAGGGCGTGGCGCTGGGCTGGTGGGCGCTGG
>NZ_AQOJ01000324.1:0-11642 GCF_000364685.1 Xanthomonas sp. SHU 166 | reverse complement strand
TGGCATCGTCTGGTTCCGCCTGCCGCTGCCGGGCGACCGCCGCGCCTGGCCGCTGGCGACGCTGCAGGCGGTGGTGCACGGACGTCCGTTGCAGGCGGCCGTGCAGGTGCAGGCCAGCGGCACCGGCCCGATCTACGACCTGACGCTCGCGAACGATGGCACGACCGCGGCCACGCCGCCGCAGCGCGTGGTCCTGCGCGGCAGCGCCTGCGAAGCCGGCGACGCACTCGGCGATTACCGGCTGCAATGGCCGGCACCGTCGCCCCGCTTCGAACGCACTCGCGCATCCCACCCCCTGGCCGCCGGAGAACGCCGTGCGCTCGGCTGGGTCCGCTGCCGCCGCCTGCACACAGGTGCCATCGATGTCCTGCCGTGATCCCCGACCCGCGGCCACGCTTGCCGCCGCGCTGATGCTGCTCCTGCTGCCGCTGGGCGGCGCCCGCGCCTGCGGCCCGGAGTTCCCGTACCGCCTGCTCGACGACCGTGCCAGCGCGCTGGCGCAATTGCCCGAAGGCAGCTTCGCTCGCGAAGTGCAGCGCCTGGGCGCACCGATCGCCGGCCTCGGCCGCGCCGGCACCGCGACCCTGCCGCGCTACTGGGACGCCAGCGCGCAGTTCCCGCAGCAGCGCGACGACGTCGAACGCAGGCAAGTGGGCACCGCGCGGTTCGCCCGGATCGAACAACTGCGCGCGCTGGACGATGCGCAGCAGGCCGAACGCGACGGCGCCGACCTGCCACCGGAACTGCGCCTGTACACCGCCGGCGCGGTGGCGTTCGCGCAGGGCCGCTATCCGTCGGCCGCGGACTACTTTCGCCAGGTGCTGGCCCTGCCCGAGGCACAGCGCCGGGCGCGCAGCACGTGGGCCGCCTATTCGCTGGGACGCAGCCTGGCGCTGGCCGCCGACGGCGCGCTGGCTGGCGATGCCGTGGCGCAGCGGCAGGCGTACCGGCAGCAGGCGCGGCAGGCCTTCCAGCAGACCCGCACGTTGCGCCTGGCCGGATTCGACGATCCGCTGGAGCTGGGCATCGCCAGCCTCGGCGAGGAGGCGCGTCTGCTGCTCGCCAGCGGCGACTGGAACGGCGCGATCGGCCTGTACGCGGTGCAGGCGGCACAGGGGTCGGACACTGGCCTGAGTTCGCTCAAGCAGGTGGCCGCCGATCTCGCCCGCCGCAGCGATGCCGAACTGGCGCCGCTGTTGCAAGGGCAGGCGGTGCGGCGGCTGTTGATCGCCCGGCTGCTCAGCGACAGCCACGCCTTCGATGCCGACTCCGGCAGCGTTCTGTCCTCGGCGCGCTTCCTGAACCTGCTGCAGGACGCAGCGGGCGATCCGATGGAAGACGCCGATCGCCTGGCCGCGCTGGCCTATCGCCAGGGCGATTACCCCAGCACCGCGCGCCTGCTCGCACACGCCGGCGACAGCGGCCTGGCCTGGTGGCTGCGCGCCAAGATGGCACTGCGCGACGGCGACGCCGCGCGCGCCGCACAGGCCTACGCGCAGGCATCCCGGCGCTTCCCGCCGAACGAGGACTGGGGCACGCGCCGCAATGGCGACTGGAGCAACGAGACGGTCAAACCGCAGTGCCGCATCGAGGGCGAAGCGGCGATCCTGGCGCTGCAACGCGGCAGCTACGTGGAGGCGTTCGCACAGCTGTACCGCAGCGGCGACCTCTACTGGGAAGACGCCGCCGCGGTCGCCGAGCGCGTCCTCACCGTGCAGGAACTGCAGGACTACGTGGATCGCCACGTGCCCGCCACGCCGCCGGCCGCCGCGAACGCGGCGCCGGAGTATTGGGAACGGACGCCGGCCCTGAAACTGCGTGAACTGCTGGCGCGCCGGCTGATGCGCGACGGCCGCTACGACGATGCGCTGCCCTACTTCGCCCAGCCCGAATTGCGCGAGGCGGCGCGCCGTTATCGCGATGCGCGACGGCAAGGCACATCGGCCTGGACCGGCATCGGCCGCGCCGAGGGCAATTACCGGGCTGCCCTGATCGCGCGCCGCCAGGGCATGGAACTGCTGGGCTACGAACTTGGGCCGGACAACCGGGTCTACGCCGGCAACTATGCCGAAGCCACGGCGCATGCGCAGCTGCGCCCCGGCGGCCTGATCGCCGCGGCCGAAGCACAGCGCTGGAACGCCACCGCCGCGCAGCCTTACCGCCGCTACCACTACCGCTGGATCGCCGCCGCCCTGGCCGATCGCGCCGCCGACGACCTGCCCGCACGCAGCCAGGCCTACGCCGCCGCGCTGTGCCAGGCGACCGACTGGCTGATCACCCTCGACCCCGCGCAGGCGCGTCGGTCCTACCAGCGCTATGTCGCGCACGGCGCACTCAATCCGGTGCCTGGCAAGGCCTATGTGTTCGGCGTGGGCGCCTGCGAGACGCCGGATTTCGAGGGCGCGCGGCGGCGCCTGTGGATCGAGCGCGGCCAGGCCGTACGCCAGTTCGTGCACACGCAACGGCTCGCCCTGGGCGCGGCCGGCCTGGCGCTGCTGGCCGCGGCAGGCTGGCTGGTGCGCCGGCGCATGCAGCGCAAGGCGCGGACAGTCGCAGCGCAAACGCCGCAGGACTGAGCCTGCGGCGCGGGTCGGCCGCGCTCCGCGCACGAGCGCACTGCTTGCCACCACCGGCGAAATCGTCAGGCCTGCACTGCGCCGCTCCGACCAATTCCCAATCCCGACTCCCCAATCCCGAAGGTAGGGATCGCCGCCCCCGCTCGTCTCTTCAACAGGACTTTCCTGTTTACCGCTGGAATCGCGTCGACGCACGCGGCGCCGGCCGCTCTGCCGTCCTGGACGACCGTTCTCCCGATGCAGCACCGCAGCACGCGCGACAAGGACGTCACCGCTCGCGGCATGCGCCGCGTGGCGTTCACGTGCCTGCGTCAGTCGCGCAGACACGCGGCCTTGAGACTGCGCTCAGTTCCAGCAATACCAGGCCAGGCAGACGATCACCATAGCCGCCAGGCAGCACAGGCGCACGCTGCGGCTGCGGCTCAGCAGCGCGGCCAGGACGCACAGGCCGACCAACCGCCCGTTGCCGCTGTCCTGGAAGTTGGCCGAGGACAACTGCGGATCGGTACCGTCCACCCATGCGTACGGGCTACCGGACACGACATACAGCAGCATGCCCAACGCGTAGCCGCCCCAGGACAGCACCTGCGCGGCGATCGCCACGGCCTTGCGCGCGCCTGCCATCGCGCGGCCTCACTCGCACACGAACAGGGTGCCGGCGGCCGGCCCGGTGCCGCTGGCACGCAGCGGCCTCGCCTCGCAACGCGCGACGTCGCCGACACGCCGCGAGACCTGCACCCTGCCGTCAGGCCCGTATCCGCACACCAGATAGAGGCCATGCGGATCGGGCGCATCGAAGCGCCAGACCGACACGCCCGCATCGCCGGGGCGGCGCGCGTCCTCGTTGCTCGGCACCAGCGCAGCCATCTCGCGCGGCGGCCCGGAATAGACATTGCTGGAGAACAGCCGCATCGGCGGCGCGGCGGCGAGATCGACGCGGACATCGGCTGGCACGTCGGGACTCTGCAGCTGTGCCTCGGCGATGCGCAGGCGTTCGGGGCACTGCAGCATCTCCCTGGCCGCGGCGGGCGCAGCGGACACGGCGATGAGCAGCGGCAGCGCGCAGCGCGCCGTGGCAGACATTCCCTTCGACACCATCACACGCTCCCTGTCGACTGCAGGATCGAGACCGGCAAAGACCTCGGCCTTCGCCTCGCACGCCCGGCGGCACAGCCGACCACTGCTGCAGGCCACATCGCCAGGCCGCGCATACGGTGCCTCCGACATCGCCAAAGGTCAACGCGACGACACGACGCGCAGCCGACGTCATCGCGCGCGCTGGCGCCATTCTCTGCGTCCCCCCCCCGCCTCATCACCCGCAAATGCCGGTCGGCATGACCGCCAACTACGCCTACTACCTGGACGAGGTGAAGGGCAGCACCAGCTGGAACCCGTTCGAAGGCATCCGCTGGCAACCGATCCCGCCCACATCGTTTTGCATGCGCATCGGTCCGCCGCCGCAGCGAAGGAGTCGCCTGATGTCACCCACGTTAGCTGCACACCGACCGTGGAAGTGACCGCCAGCAGCAACCCGCGCGAGCTGGGCAAGCCGCTGTCGGCGGTGTCGCGCCACGCCGCGGCACTGTGGGCCGACTACCGCTTCGACAGCGGCATCCGGCTCGGCCTGGGCGCGCGCTATACCGGCGCCAACCGTGGCGACCTGGACGCCGCACGCGCCGAAGTGCCGGCGTTCACCCTGTTCGACGCGCTGCTCGGCTACGACCGCGACCGCTGGAGCCTGGCCTTGAACGTGCACAATCTCGCCGACAAGACCTACCTCAGCAACTGCGACGCCTACGACAACTGTTACTACGGCGAGCAGCGACGCGTCATGGCCACGGCCACGTATCGCTGGTGAGGCAGCGCGGGCGCGATGGCAGCCTGTGCCATCGCGCCCGCGTCTGCTGCAGGTCGATGCGCAGGCTGCGCCTCGGGTGCCGCTGGCGGCATTGCATGCCAGGCAGACAGGTCTGCCACCGGCAACCGGCGACTGCGGGCGCGACGCAGCCCCTCAATCGCCCGGTTGCGTCGCCCTGAAACCCGCATGCCCGCAGGCCGCGTCGTAGGCGTAGTCGCCCGCGGCGAGCAGGTGACGGCCGCTGTTGATGTGCGCAGGTGGCGTCTTCAGCGGACCGCGCCACTGCACGCTGTCCGGGGTCGCCGCCTTGCCATCGCCGACCGCAAAGCTGTAACCGAACACCGATTGCCCCTTCGCGTCGACGACGTCGAGCCGCAGCTGGGTGGCATCCGGCACCACGCGCGTGGGATGGCCCGCCATCTCCACGGTCTGTTGCAGGCTGGTGGGCGTGGCGGGCGGCACCACCGGGTTGAGCATCATGTAGGACACGCCGGTATCGGGCAGCAACTTGCCGCAGACGCGGTAGTCGCTGCCGCTGCCGGGAAAGCTGGCGCAGGCACTGGGCGCTTGCCAGTCGCCCGGCGCGTCGGCGGTGGCGGCGCCGCGCTGCAGTGGCACCAGTGCGAACCCCTTCAGCGCCGGCTGGCTGACGCCCAGGGTGATGCCCTTGGCACTGACGATGTAACCGGGGCTCATGCGCTGCGCGCGCATCTGCGCCAGGTTGAGGAACGGATTGCGCGCGGCGTCGACGACGCGGTCATAGCCCACGCCCATCATGCCGAAGGTCGGCGAGATGGTGCTGCAGTTGCGCAGCACCTGGGTGCTGCTGCTCAACGCGGGGCTGCCATCGTAGCCGGCGCAGGTGGCCGGCACCTGTGCCAGCGGCTTGGGTTGCCGGGCCACGCTGGCGACATCGCAGGTGCACTGCGCGGCCAGCACGGTGATGCGATCCACGCGCGCCGCAGCGCTCTTGCCGTCGGCGGAAACGCCGAGCCGCATCGGCACGTCCACGTACTTGCCGGGATGGTACTTGCTGTCGCTCGAGTAGAAGATGTGTCCAGGCGTGTTGGACGCGTCCCAGGCGCTGCGCAGCGCGTCGCTCAGCGGCACCACCACGCCGGTGGAGCCGGTATCCACCTCCAGCACCTGACTGCCGCTGCTGCGGCCATCGGCATCGCTGCCGAGCTGCACGCGCACCTGATAGGCGAATTTCGGCGTGGCCTTGGAGACCAGCGGCAGGTTCACGGTCTGCGTCTGCAGCGCGCAGGTCTGCGCGGCGGCGGTGGCGCTCGCGGCCAGGCAAAGCACGGTGCCGCTCCAGCGTGTCCATCGGTTCATGGCGATGTCTCGGTTGGGTGTGGCGTCATGCTAGAGCGCGGCAGCACGGCGATCGTGCGCGAATCGGCGCGAGGCGGCGCTTGTCTACTGCCACCGGCATGGCGCTGTGGTCGGCATTCCAGTCGCGGCGCGGCGCGACGTGCGCATGCAAGGCCCTGCATCCAGCGGCTCGGCAATGCCTGCGCCCCGCGCAGTGCAGGGTTGCCAAGCCGTGGTGCTTGGTACACAATGCAGTCCGTTGCGCGCCGGGCTGATTCAAAAACATCTTTTGAATCAACGCGTTGGACGAGAGCCGCAAGGCAGCGTCCGATTCCCGCGCCAGGGCCCCGGCAGCGGGGCTTTGTTTTTGTCGGGCGCCCAGGGCGTTGCGGCAAGACGTCAGTCCACCGGCCTGGTGGCAGAGTGGTTATGCAGCGGACTGCAAATCCGCGTACGCCGGTTCAATTCCGACCCAGGCCTCCATCTTGTTTCGACGCCACGGGCCGCTTGCTGCGGCCCGTTTGCGTTGGTGGCTTGCGGTGCGATCGCCTGCCCCACGCAGGCGCCGCGATCGCGCTGCACCTGCCCGCCTTCACTTCGCGTACGCAGTACCGCCGACGCCGCATTTAGACCGGCCTGCATAGGGTCGATGTTCCGCCCGACCTGCCGATCGCGATGACCCCACCCGCCGCGCATGCCGAGCCCGCGCCTACCCGGCGGCGCGTGCTGTTCCGTCTGCTGGGGTCCGGCGTGGTCACCGGCGCCGCCGACGACGATCCGTCCGCCATCGGCACCTACGCCAGCGCCGGCGCGCGCTACGGCTTCGCGTTCCTGTGGATCGCGCCGGTGCTGTTGCCGATGATGTACCTGGTGGTCTACCTGTCGGCGAAGCTGGGGCGGGTGACCGGCAAGGGGCTGTTCGCGATCATCCGCGACCGCTATCCGCGCTGGGTGCTGTACCCGGCCGTCGGGTTCGCCTTCGCCGGCAACGTGATCGAAGCGGCGGCCAATCTCGGCGGCATCGGCGCGGCGCTGAACCTGCTGATCCCGCTGCCGGTGCCGGCGATCGTGGTCGCAGCGGCGCTGGCGATCTTCCTGCTGCAATTCTTCGGGTCCTACCGCCTGCTGAAACGGATCTTCCGCTGGCTGGCGCTGGCGCTGTTCGCCTACGTGGCCGCCGCGCTGCTGGCGCGCCCCGACCTGCGCCAGGTGTTGCGCGGCACCTTCGTGCCGTACGCCGAGTTCAGCCGGGAGTATCTGTCGATGATCGTCGCCTGCATCGGCACCTCGTTGTCGGCCTATATCTTCACCTGGCAGTCCAACCAGGAAGTGGAAGAACAGATCGCCGCCGGACGGCGCAGCGTGGCCGCGCGCCAGGGCGCCAGCGCCGGCGAACTGCGCCGCACCCGTCGTGACGTCCTGGTGGGCATGCTGTTCTCCAACATCATCCTGTACTTCATCCTGCTCTCCACCGCCGCCACCCTGCACCGCTCCGGCCAGACCGAGATCGCCACGGCGGCACAGGCCGCGGCCGCGCTGGAGCCGTTGGCCGGGCCCGCGGCCAAGTGGCTGTTCGCGCTGGGCGTGGTCGGGGTGGGCTTCCTGGCGGTCCCGGTGATGACCACCGGCGCTGCCTACGACCTGGTGCAGGGCATCGGCCACAAGGGCAGCCTGCACGCACAGCCGCGCGAGGCGAAGCTGTTCTACGCGACCATCGCGCTGGTCACGGCGATCGCGGTGGGGCTGAACTTCCTCGGCGTCAACCCGATGAAAGCGCTGGTGCTGTCTGGCATCGTGCAAGGCATGACGGTCCCGCCGTTGCTGTTGCTGATGATGCGGATGAGCAACGACCGCACGCTGATGCGCGGCCGCGTCAACAGCCGCCTCACCAACGCGCTCGGCTGGATCACCGTGACGGTGACCTTCGCCGCCGGCGCCTGCCTGCTGGTCACGCTGCTGCGGTAGGCGCGCAAAAGCTGCGCGACTGAAAAACTTTCGCTGGCGCGCGCCGCTGGCTGCGCGGCGCAGGGCGCAACGACGCACTGGGAGGGAAGAAGAAGATGCTGGCACGCGTCCTGCGTTCCCAAGGCATCCGCTTTCGGCCGCACCGCGATGATCCTCAGCTTTCTGCAATCCCGCCTGCCCGCCTGGCCGGTGCAGGATCCCGTCACCGCCGGACGTACCAGCGAGATCGCTGCCGGCCAGCAAGCGCAGATCCTGGTGCTGTGGGGCGGCGAAGTGCGCAACGAGCGCGCCCTGTTCGGGCGCCGCGATGCGCCGCAGGATCCGCTGATCACCAGCGAACGTCGCGAACGCGCCTGGCAGGGCGCGCAGACCGCGGTGTGGGAAACGCAGCGCTGCCTGGTGCCGATCGCCGGCTTCCGCAGCGCCGACGCCGCGCGTGGCGGCCCCTGGATCTGCGAAGACCCGGGTCCGCTGTTCGCCGCCGGGTTGCGCAGCAGCATGCAGACCCAGGAGGGCTTTCATCTCTCCTGCTTCTCACTGCTCACCGAGGCACCTGCAGTGCCCGCACTGCCGGACGAAGTGCCGGTCCTGATCGGCGCCGACGACGTCATCGAATGGCTGTACCTGGATGGGCAGGACGCATTGTGGCGACTGGATGTCGCGCAGCAGCGGCGCTTCGTCAGCGTCGATGCCCTGCTGCGCGGTCCGTTGCCACCCGAGCGCATGCATTGAGCGCAGCCGCGCGCGGTCGGGAATGTGCCGGATGCCGCAGGCAGGATGCGGCGTCGCGCACAGGCGGTGCTGCAGAGCTGCTCCATGGACGCGCGCGTTGCACACATTGCTGAAGCGACCCGAATCCGCTTCAGCATGATGAGGGCTCGAATCAGGACGTTTTCGCCTTGCGCTCACACATGCGGAGGACGATGGAATGACCTGATTCGCGGAGTACAACCCGCATGACCAAACCCCTGCTTGCGATCGTGGATGGCAACAGTTCGTTGTCGGACCATGTGTCCACCTTCTCTCAGCGCCGCGGCCTGGCGCTGACCCGCCTGCCCTCGCTCGAACACGCGCGGCACTGGCTGCAGCAACAACGCGCCGACCTGCTGCTGCTCGACGGCGACGCCGAGCGCGGCGCGGCGATGGACCTGATCAACGGCCTGGCCGGCCGCTCGGACGCGCGCGTGGTGCTGCTGGCCACCGAGGCGCAGATGCCGAAATGGCGCGGGCTGGCCGGCGACAGCGTGGAGCTGCTGCAGCGGCCGCTGCCGTGGACGCAGTTCGACGGTCTGCTCGATCAGATCCTGTGCCGCCTGCCGCCGCGGCGCGGGATGGCACGCTTCGGCCTGGTCGGCGAATGCGCGGCGATCGCGCGCGTGCAGCGCGACATCGCCCGCGTCGCGCCGTTGGACATCTCGGTGTTGGTCGCCGGCGAAACCGGCACCGGCAAGGAACTGCTGGCCAAGGCCATCCACGAGGCCAGCGGCCGCAGCGGGCGCCTGGTCGCGGTGAACTGCGGCGCGATTCCGCCGGAACTGCTCGCCAGCCAGCTGTTCGGCCACGAGCGCGGCAGCTTCACCGGCGCCAACCAGCGCCACGCCGGCTATTTCGAACAGGCGCAGGGCGGCACGCTGTTCCTGGACGAGATCGGCGAGATGGCGCCGGAACTGCAGGTGTACCTGCTGCGTTGCCTGGAAACCGGCGCGATCACCCGCGTCGGCAGCGACGCGGAAGTCCGCCTCGACGTGCGCATCGTCGCCGCCACCCACCGCGACCTGCTGGGCGAGGCCAGCACCTTGCGCCGCGACCTGTATTACCGGCTGTCGCAGTACGTCATCGAGTTGCCGCCGCTGCGCGAGCGCGGCGACGACGTGCACCTGATCGCCGACACGCTGCTGGACACGCTCAATCGTCGCTATGGGACCAGCAAGCAGTTCGACACGTTCTCGCGGACCGTGCTGGGACGGCACCGTTGGCCGGGCAACGTGCGCGAACTCTCCAGCGCAGTGACGCGCGGCTATTACCGTGCCGACGGCGAGGTGGTGACCATCGAGCCGCTGCTGCACGGCGAGGTGCCCATGACGCAAGACGTGCCTTGCCACTGCGGCAACACCGGCGACGCGGTGACGTTCCGCGTGGGCACGCCGCTGAAGCAGATCGAACAGGAGATGCTGGTGCGCACCCTGCGCATCACCGGCGGCGACAAGTCCGCGGCGGCGCGCAGCCTGGGCATCAGCGTGCGTACCATCTACAACCTGATGTCGCGCGGCGACCGTGACGTCAACTGAGCGCGGCAGGGCGCGCCGTCGCGGCGCGCCCTGCCGGGCGATCTGCAGCCACGGCGGTCAGTGCGCGGCCGGGCGGATCAGTCCAGGCCGCAGGCCGCGCGCAGTTCCTCTTCGATCGGTGCGACCTGGCCGGGCGGCCGCTGCTGCGGCCGGCATAGGTAGGTTTCCTCGGCGATGCGCGCGTCCACCGCGAACCCCGCGCTGCGCAGCATGGCTTCCACGCCGGCATGGTTCGGTGCCCACCAGTTGGTGGGATCGTCGGCCAGGCGATGCTCGATGAAGGCCATCTTCGGCCAGCCGGGCTCGCACATGCGCCCGCGCTCTAGCATGCCGATGTCGCGCGGCGCCGGATAGACCTCCTCGCCGGGCATGGTCATGGTCTGCAACACCAGCATGCGGCGACACAGGCGACGCACGATGTCCAGGGCCAGCAGCGGATGCCGCAGGTGGTACAGCACGCCCATCATCCACACCAGGTCGTACTGCTCGGCTTCGCGCGCCAGCGCATACAGCTGCATCTGCCGGAAACGCACGTGGCGCTCCAGCCCGAACTGCGCCGCTGCCCATTGCGCCTGCCGCAGGTAGTGCGGATTCATGTCGATCGCCACCACCTCGGCGCCGCGCCTGGCCAGCTCGAAGCTGTAGAAGCCGGCGTTGCAGCCGATGTCCAGCACCCGCCAACCGCGAAGATCGGCCGGGACATGCGGCGCGATCTGCCGCCACTTGCAGGCCGGGAAATCGCCGTACGGATGCGTCGGCAGGGTCTGCCGGCCATCGGGCAGGTGCAGGTTGTGGAACCACGGCCCCAGCGCCTGCATCGGATCGACCGGGTCGAGGGACGGAACGGCGGATTGCATGGCGGTCTCCCGGGAAGGCGCCGAGCGCGGCTCAGCGGTTGACGAACTTGAAGAAGCGGCTCTGGCTGCCGTCGCTGGTCTTCTCCTGATACAGGAAGGCCAGCTCTTCTTCTTCGAACTTGTAGAAGAAGTCGTCCCAGCTGATTTCTTCCAGCGCCGCATCGTCGCGGAACAGGATGCGCAGCACGCCGGCATCCTCGTCGGCTTCGGTGCCGCGCACGCTGGCCGGACGGCCGCCGCGCGCCTCGGCCCAGCGGCGGATCTCGTCGTGATCGGTGGTGGTCTTGGCGTCATGCGAGGGCATGCGAGGATCTCCTGGCGGAGGTGGATGGCGCCGCGTCGGCGACGCGGTCGAGGGCATCGTGCAGGGCCTGCGCGCGATGCGCGGCGGTGTGTTCGGCGAGCACGCGGCGGCGCCCCGCCTCGCCGATCGCCATGCGCTGCGCTTCCGGCAGCTCGCGGAGCCAGCCCAGTACGTCGGCCGCACGCCGTGCGATCAGGATTTCCCTGCCAGGCGCGAACAGCGTTTCCAGGCCTTCCCAGGGATCGGAGATGATCGGCGTGGCGCAGGCCGCCGCTTCGAACAGGCGCACGCTGGGCGACCAGCCGGCCAGCACCATGTCGGCACGGGTCAGATTGAGGGTGAAGCGCTGCTGGTTGTAGAAGTCCATATGCTGCGCCGGCGGCAGGTGCGCGCAGCGCTGCACGTTGTCCGGCCAGACGATGTGCGGCGGATACAGCGGACCGGCGATCACGAAGCGGCCCTGCGGCCAGGCCAGCG
>NZ_AQOJ01000323.1:0-13953 GCF_000364685.1 Xanthomonas sp. SHU 166 | reverse complement strand
CACCACCAGCCGCTCCAGCGGCGGCTGGCGGTCGTCGCTGTAGGTGCCCATGTAGCCCAGGTCGTAACGATGCGCCTGCGGCTGCGGCCGGTATTGCTCCGGATCGAACGCGCAGTACAGCGGCACCGCGCGCGGCGCGCCGTAGACGCGTTCCAAGCGTTGCAGGGTCGGGCCGCCGGTGAAGGACAGATACAGGTCATAGTGCGGAATCAGCGCCGGCGACAGGTAGGCGCAGTCGCCGCGCTGCAGCGCCGTCAGGGTCACCGGGGTGTCGATGTCGTAGAACGCGACCACGCCGCGCGCGGTCTGCTGCACCCACGTGCCCACGGCGATGCCGTTGGGCACGTAGGAACCCACGATCACCAGGTCCGCCGCGGCGATCGCGGCGGCGTGCCGATCCTGCAGTTCCTCGAGGCTGGCATACAGCACCGGCGCGCACGGCAACTGCGCCGGCGGATCCTGGTGCTCGGCGTACCAAGGCACGTCGCGCTCCAGGAACAGCACGCGGTCGCCGCGCGCCTGCAGCGCGGCGATCAGTCCGCGGTAGGTGGTGGCATGGCCGTTGCCCCAGGACGAGCGCAGGCTCAGGCCGAGGATGACGATATCGCGCGCGGCCATCACGCCGCCTCCCGCTGCCGCGCGTCCAGCAAGGCTTCCACCTCGCGCGCACGGTGCGTGTAGGTGTGGTCGCGCAACAGGCGTTGCCGTGCCCGCGCGCCAATCGCCTGCGCCTGCGCGGCGTCGATGCGTTGCAGGTAATGCGCCACCTGCTCGCTGTCGTGCGCGACCAGCACCTCGCGCTGCGGTTCGAGGAACGCCTCGATCCCTTCCCAGGCATCGACGATCAGGCAGGCGCCGGCGCCGGCCGCCTCGAACACCCGCGTCGGCGGCGACCAGCCGAAGCGCGCCATGCTGTCGCGGTTGACGTTGAGCACCATGCGCACGCTGCAGTTGAAGGCGTTGTGGTCGCGCGTGGACACGTGGCCGAGCGTGCGCACGTTGTCCGGCAGGTCTGCGTCCCAACCGCTGCCGCCGAGCAGGAATCTCGCGTCAGGCAGGCGCCGCGCCGGTTCCAGGAAGAACTGCCGCACCCGCGCCTCGCGGTCCGGCAGGCGGTTGCCGAGGAAGCCCAGGTCGGCGGCAAAATCCCGCTGCGCCGGCGACGGATGGTGGCTCGAGGGGTCCAGCGCGTTGTAGATCGGCACGCATTCGGCCGCGCCCAGTGCGCGATAGGCGGAGACCACGCGCGGCCCGCCGCCGTAGGTCAGCACCAGGTCGTAGCGCGGGATCTGCGCGCGGAACGGATCGCCCGCATCGGCCTGCACCCGCTCCAGCGTCGCCGGCGCGTCCACGTCCCAGAACAGCACCTGGGTGCGCGGCGAGCGCAGGCCCAGCACTTCGCGCTCCAGGAACGCATCGAACACGCCGACGCCGCTGGCCTTGACCACCACGTCGGCGCCGCGTGCCTGTTCCAGTGCGCGCGCCGCGTCCGCTTCGGCCGCACCGGGATAGACGGTGACTTGGGCCCACTCCGGATCGTCGATATCGCGGTGCTGCTGGCGCCCGAACGCATCGGGTTCGAAGAAATGGATGCGGTGGCCGCGCTGCGCCAGCGCGTGCAGCAGGCCGCGGTAGTAGGTGGCGGCGCCGTTCCAGTACGAGGACACCAGGCTGGAACCGAAGACGGCGATGTGCAACGGGCTAGGCATGACTGAGGCTCCGGTGGTCGGGGTGCGCCGCGGGCGCGTCGAGTTCGGCGAGCACGGCCAGCAGTTCGTCGACACGATGCGCGCAGCTGTGGCGGGTGCGGATGGTGTGCAGGCCGTGCATGCGCAGCGCCGCGGCCAGCTCGGCGTCGTGCAGCACATCGTGCAGGTGGCGCTGCATCTGCGCGCCGTCGCGCGCCACCAGGTAATCGCGCCCGGGCGCAAACAGCTGCTCGACGTCGTCCCACGGTGCGCAGACCAGCGGGATGCCGCAGGCCAGCGCCTCGAACACGCGGATCGTGGGGATGCCGGGCAACGCGCGCACGTACGGCCGCCGCGGCACGTGCACGGTGACGCGGAAATGCGCGAACGCCTGCGGCGCGCGGTGGTTGGGCAGCCAGCCGGCATAGTCGATGCCGGCCTCGGCCAGCGCCTGCAGGGCCTGCGGCGGATAGCGCACGCCGTGGATGCGCGCGCGCAGGCGCAGCCGTCGTACCGGCTGGATCAGGAACGTGTCCAGTTCCTGCGCGCGCTCGTCGTCGCCCCAGTTGCCGATCCACAGCAGGTCGCCCTGCTGCGCCTGCCCGAGTTGCGGCTGGAACACGCGCAGATCCGCCGCTTCGTGCCAGGTCCATACGCGCCGGCTCCAGCCGTGGCGCAGATACTGTTGGCGCACCGCCTCGCCGAAGGCGAGCACGCCGTCGTAGTCGGACAGATCGAACCGCGCCATCTCGTCGGGGGCGCTGACCGAGCGGTGGTGGGTGTCGTGGAACAGCACGCGGCAGCCGACAGGCGCTTCGCGGCCGATCCGCGCGATCAGCTCGGGCGCGTTCCACTCGTGCACCAGCACCACGTCGGCACCGTCCAGCACCTGCGCCAGATCCAGTGTGGCCAGGTCGTAGCGCGTGCTGCGCAGCTGCGGAAAGGCGTCCGCGAAGGCCTGCAACGGCGCCTCGCCCTCCTCCGCCTGCAGTTGCGCGCGGCTCCAGCTGTCGTGCGGCTCGTACACCGCCACCGCATGCCCGCGCGCCTGCAGGTCGGCGACGATCCCGCGCAGGAAATGCGCATTGCCGTGGTTCCAGTCCGACACCAGCGAGTGATAGAACAGCACGAAGTTCATGCACCGACTCCGATCGAGGAGAACATGGGGACCGGCGGGCCGGCCCGTCCGGTCACGCGCGGCGTGCCGCGATGCGCGATCAGCGCCCGATAGCGCTGGCGATAGGCCGCGGCCATGGCAGTGGCGGTGTAGCGGCGCGCCTGCGCGACCGCGCGCCGGGCCATGCGCTGACGCAGCAGCGGATCGCCGATCAGGCGCTGCAACTGCGCCGTCAGCGCCCGTGCGTCGTCCGGCGCGACGTACAGCGCCGCATCGCCCCAGACCTCGCGCAGGCTGGGGATGTCGCCCAGTACCAGGGCGCAGCCGGCCTGCGCCGCTTCCAGCGCCGACAGCCCGAACGGTTCGTAGCGCGCCGGCAGCGCATACACGCTGGCGCGGGCCATCCAGCGGCGCAGACGCGACGGCGGCAGCTGGCCCAGTCGCAGCGCCGACGCAATCGCTGCGGTGCCGCCGTCCGGATGCGCCGCTTCGCCGGCAATGCGCAGCGCCCAGGGCAGCTGCGGCGCCACCGCGGCCAGCGTCCGCAGATTCTTCGCCTCGTCCCACAGCCGTCCTGCCGCCAGCACCAGGGGCTGCTTGGCGCTGGCCGGCACCGGCCGCGACAGCGGCGCGGTGCCATTGGCAATCACGCTGCACGGCACGTCCAGCGGATACTGCGCGCGCAGTGCCGCCAGCATCGCCTGGGTCGGCGCGACCACGTGATCGGCCGCCGCCAGGCCCGCGGCGACCGTGGCGCGGTAGTGATCCCACTCCGGCGGCAGCGCCTCGCCGCGCACCGCCTGCCACCAGGAGCCGACGCAGGAATGGGCGGTCATCAGCACCGGCGCAGGCCACGCCAGGGCGCCGTGCGCATAGTCGTTCAGATGCACAACGTCCGGACGCACCTGCGCCGCCAGTGCCTGCAGCCAGCGCCCGGCCGAGGACACATCGGCCCAGGGATCGTCCATCCACAGCAGCCGGTAGCCGCTGGCATGCAGGCGCAGTCCCTGGATCGCCGCGGCCTCGCGCCACTGCGCCGGCGTGGGGGTCGCGCCCATCGTCGCCAGTTCCACGCGATCGCCCTGCGCGGTCAGCACCCGGCACAGGCTCAGCGCGTACTGCCACACGCCGCCGACGGTGTCGGCGGTCATCAGGATCCGCAGCGGGCGCTCAGCGTCCATAGAGCGCATCCACGGTGCGGGCGACCTCGAGCAGATGCAGCGCCGCCGGGTCGAAGCCGGGGTCGGTGGCCAGGCGCTCGGCCCAGTCCAGCAAGGCGCGCCCGCCCCAGGCGTCCGGTGGCGAAGCCAGGCGCTCGCACCACGTGCCGTCGAAGCGGTCCACGGTGAAGTCGAAGAACGAGCCGTCGACATTGCGCAGTGCCGCGCCGCCACCGGTGCCGTACACGTTGGCCTGGATCACCGCGTCGCAACCGGCCGGCAGCCGCCACGAGCAGGCCATGCGCACGCTGGCGCCGTTGTCCATGCGCCACTGTGCGCTGGCGTAGTCCTCCACCTGCCGCACCGGCCGGGTCAGCGGCCGGCCTTGCGCGTAGAGCGCCGCCTGCAGCTCGTGATGGCCGCCGCTGCCGGTCAGCCACATCGCCAGATCCAGCAGATGGATGCCCAGGTCCATCACGCAGCCGCCGCCGGAACGGGCGATGTCGTAGAACCAGTCCTTGTCCGGGCCGTAGGCGTTGTGGAACAGCAGGTCGATCGCGAACACCTCGCCCAATGCGCCCTGCGCGATCTGCTCGCGCAGCGTCGCCATGCCCTTGGCGAAGCGGTAGCTGAAATCCACCGCGAGCAGGCGGTCGTGGCGTTGCGCCAGCGCCAGCACCTGCTCGGCTTCGGCGGCGGTGCGGGTCAGCGGCTTCTGGCAGAACACCGCCAGGCCGCGCTGCAAGGCCGCGGCGGCCTGCGCCGCGTGCGCGCCACTGGGCGTGGCGATGACCAGGCCGTCCAGGTCCTCGCGCGCCAGCAGCGCCTCCAGGTCGGGCAGCAGGTCGGCGGCCGGTGCGTCTTGGCGTGCGTCGTGCAGCGTCGTCGCGCTGGCATCGGCGATCGCCACCACCTCGCCGAGCCCGCTGTCGGCCAGGGCGCGCATGCGCGCGCGGCCGATCCAGCCGACCCCGAGGAAGCCCAGCCGTGGCGCGCGCCAGCGCGGTTGCGCGTACGCGTTCATGCCAGCACCACGGCTTTGAGGAACCCATCCGGGCGCGCGTCCATTGCCGCGAATGCCTGCGGCAACTGGTCCAGCGCGTAGCGATGGGTCAACAGCGGGAACGGGTCCAGACGCCCGTCGGCGACCGCCTCCACCGCCTCCTGCAAGCCGCGCAACGCCACCCGCGGATCGCGTTCGTGCGCGTTGACCACGTCCAGGCCGCGCCAGTTCCACTGCTGCATGTCGACCTGGCGCGGGCCGTCCTGGTGGTAGCCGGCGATGACCAGGCGCCCGCCCTCGCCGCACAGCGCGCTGGCGATATCCAGGGTGACCTGCTCGCCTGCGGCCTCGATCACCCGCAGGCAGCCGCTGCCGCCGGTGAGTTCGTGCACCGCACCGATCGCCGCGTAGCGATCCTCGGTGGCCAGCGTGGCGCTGGCGCCGCACTGGCGCGCGACCTGCAGAGCGAAGTCGCGCCGCGACAGCGCGATCACCTGCGCACCCAGGCCGGTGGCCAACTGGATCAACAGCGCGCCGATGAAGCCCACTCCGACCACCGCCACGGTCTGGCCGGGGCGGATGTCGCTGCGGCGCAGGATGTTCATCGCACAGGCCAGCGGCTCGCCAGGCAGGTCGCGGCCGTCCAGCGCCGGCGGCAACCGCACCAGCGCATCGGTCTCGGCCAGGTCGTACTCGGCGTAGGCCCGGCCGGACAATAGCGCGACTCGGTCGCCCGGCGCCCAGCCCTGCACCTCGGCACCGACCGCGTCGATCTCGCCCCAGCCTTCGTGGCCCGGCGCACCGGGTTCGAACGGATAGGCGAACCAGGGCCGGCCGGCCCACACCGGCAGATTGGACGCGCACACGCCGCAGCCCTGCAGGCGCACCCGCACCTGCTGCGGGGCGGGTTCGGGACGCGACTGGCGCTGCGTGACGATGCGGCCCGGGCCTTCGAACACGGCGGCATGCATGCTGTTCATGCGGCGTGGATCCTCCGTTGCGGTGGGGAAACAGGTGCGGCGCGCTCGGCCTGCGTGTGCAGCCAGCGGTGCAGCCGGGCGATGCCGGCCTCGGCGCCGACGCGAGGTGACCAGCCGGTGGCCGCGGCGAAGGCGCGGGTGTCGGAGACGTAATAACGCTGGTCGCCGACCCGCGGCGCCGCGTGCGCCAGTTCCAGGCGATGGCCGACCAGCGACTCGATCCGGCGCAGCACCTCGCGCAGGCTGGCGGCGTTGGCGGGGCCGCCGCCCATGTTGAACGCCCGCCCGGACAGCCGCGGCATCTGCGCCTGGCATTGCAGGAACGCCTCGACCAGGTCGTCCACGAACAACAGATCGCGGACCTGGCGGCCATCGCCGTATACGGTGATCGGCTGCCCCTGCAGCGCGCGGATCAGGAAATGCGCGACCCAGCCCTGGTCTTCGTTGCCGCATTGGTGCGGGCCGTAGATGCAGCTCATCCGCAGCACCACCGCCTGCAGGCCGAAGCTGCGCGCATAGTCCAGCACGTACTGGTCGGCACCGCCCTTGGAGCAGCCGTAGGGGCTGTGGAAATCCAGCGCGTGGCGCTCGTCGATGCCGCGCGCGCGCAGCAGCGGATCGCTCGGCTGGTAGCGCTGCGCGTCGGCTTCCAGAGCGACGTCGTCCAGCGCGCCATAGACCTTGTTGGTGGAGGTGAACAGCAGCGGCGGCGGGCGCCGCGCGCCGCGGATCGCCTCGAGCACGTTGAAGGTGCCGCGCAGGTTGACCTCGAAGTCGTGCGACGGATCCTCCAGGCTGGAGGTCACCGCCACCTGCGCGGCCAGGTGGAACACCTGCGCCGCCTGCACCACTGCATCGCCGAGCAGATGCCGATCGCGCACGTCGCCCACTTCCACCTGCAGACGCTCGCCGGGATAGTGGCGACGCAGCCACTGCAGGTTGTGCTCCACGCCCGGGCGCGACAGGTTGTCGTAGACGATGACCCGGCGTCCGCTGTCGAGCAGGCGCGCGGCCAGATTGGTGCCGATGAAGCCGGCGCCGCCGGTGATCAGCACCGCATCCTGCCCACGCGACCGCGGCAGGGTGTGGATCGGCGCGTGCGCGTCGGCGCGTGGCGCGACCGTCGGCGCCGGCGCGAGGTCCGGGCGCGGCGCGCGCGACAGGTTGGCGCCGTGCTCGTGGTGCAGCGACGCCAGCGCCTGGATGCCGTCGTAGCCCTGCTCGGCCCACAGCCGGTACAGCAGCTTGGCGCGGCCGCGCTCGTCGCGCAGGCCGAAGTGATAGTGGCGCTCGTCCTCGTGGAAACCGTCCTGGTGGCTGATGCTGCCGTGCAGGTCGCGCGCGGCATACCAGTACAGCCGCTCCACCGGCGCATCCAGGGTCTCGCGCAACTGCCGTACCTGCTCGATCTCGTCATGCCGCCAGGTCGAATACCCGGTCTCGCTGAGCCAGACCTGCGGCTGCAGACCGTGCGCGGCCAGCACCGCGCGGACGTCGCCGAGCACCTCCGCCCACGGCCGGCGGCGGAAATCCCAGGTGCCGGGAAAGCCGTGCACGCCGACCGCGTCGATGTGCGCCAGCGCCCCACGCTGCGCCATCAGCGCCAGCCAGTTCGGATCGGTCGGGCACATGCCGCCGAGCAGGGTCTTCTTGCCCAACTGGTGCGCCCAGTGCGCGGCCTGGCCGATCATCTCGGCGAAGCGCTGCCAGTCGTGGTCCAGGTGCCAGTCCCAGTCGTTGAGGTTGTTCGGCTCGTTCCACAGTTCGATCCACTCGAAGCCGGCGCCGAAGCGACCCACCACCTGGTCGATGAAATCGGCGAAGGCCTTGCTGTCGCGCGGCGGCGACGCCGTGCGCGGCTCCAGCCCCAGCGATGGCGGGGTGTAGCAGAAGCACGGCAGCACCTCGCAGTGGGCGCTCAGCAGCGGCATCAGCCAGGCGTACCAGCGCTCGCCTTCGGCGGTGTGCCAGTCGGCCCAGGAGAACTGGGTGCGCAGCCGGCGCACGCCGAGCTCGCGCATGTCGCGCAACAGCGCATGCACCGCATCCTCGTCGCCGATGCGCAACCATTCGATCAGGCCGATCTCGGCCAGCCGTTCGCGTGCCTGTGCGCTCATCCCTGCAACCCCCGCCGCGCCAGCTCGGCATTGGCCGCCTCCACGCCGTCGGCGGCGGTCTGCTCGCGCAGCCACTCCACCAGTTCTTCCAGGCCCTGCTGCAGGTCCACCTGCGGCGCATAGCCGATGCGTTCGCGGGCCAGCGCGATATCGGCGAAGCAGTGGCGGATGTCGCCGACCCGGTAGTTGCCGGAGACCTGCGGCGGCAGATCGTCGATGCCCATCGCCGCGGCGATGCGCTGCCCCACTTCGTTGATGCTGACCGCCTGGCCGCTGCCGACGTTGAGCGCCAGGCCGGCGGCGCTTTCGCATTCGTAGGCCAGGCGGCAGGCGCGCGCGACGTCGCTGACATGGACGAAATCGCGGCGTTGCGCACCGTCCTCGAAGATCACCGGCGGTTTGCGGTTGAGCAACCGCGCCGCGAAGATCGCCAGCACACCGGTGTAGGGATTGGACAGCGCCTGGCGCGTGCCGTAGATGTTGAAGAAGCGCAACGCGGTGGTCGGGATCGCATACGCCTGGCCGACGATCAGGCACAGGCGTTCCTGGTCCAGCTTGGACAGCGCGTACACCGAGGAAGGTTCGGCCGGCTTGCGTTCGTCGGTCGGCACCGGCTGCAGCGGGCGCCCGTCCACGCTCGGCTCCCACTGCGCGCGGCGCAGTTGCGCCAGCGGGCGCTCGCGCACCGGCACCGGCGTGCCGTCGGCATCGACGTAGGCGCCCTCGCCGTAGATGCTCATGCTCGACGCCACCACCAGCCGCTGCACCGGCCGCTCCACCAGCGCTTCCAGCAGCACCGCGGTGCCGAGATTGTTGGTATGGGTGTAGTGCGCGATCTGGTACATGCTCTGGCCGACGCCGACTGCCGCGGCGAGGTGAAACACCCCGTCCACATCGCGCAGCGCAAGCCGTACCGCCACCGGATCGCAGACGTCGCCGACCATCAGCTCCACGTCCTCCGCGAGATACGCCGGTCGCGCGGCCTGCATGCCGTGCACCTGCGCGCACAGGTTGTCCAGCACCCGCACCCGGTAGCCGTGGGCAAGCAGTTCGTCGGCCAGATGCGAGCCGACGAAGCCGGCGCCACCGGTGATCAGCACGCGCTTGCCGGCCTGCGCGCGGCTGGCGCTGCTCCTGAGTTCATGCACAGTCACGTTCCACCTCCAGGTCCGGGATGTCGTGCAGATGCGCCTGGAACCAGGCGATGGTGCTGCACAGGCCCTCGTCCAGCGCCACCCGCGGTTCCCAGCCGAGCTCGCGCCGCGCCAGGCCGATGTCCGGACAACGCCGGGTCGGATCGTCCTTGGGGATGGGCCGGCGCACGATGCGCGAGGACGAGCCGGTCAGCGCGAGGATGCGCTGCGCCAGTTCGGCCACGGTGATCTCGTGCGGGTTGCCGAGGTTGACCGGACCGGTCCAGCCACGCGGGCTGCGCATCAGTTGCACGATGCCCTCGACCAGATCGGAGACGTAGCAGAACGAGCGGGTCTGGCTGCCGTCGCCGTACAGGGTCAGCGGTTGCCCGCGCAGCGCCTGCACGATCAGGTTGGACACCACCCGGCCGTCGTCGTTGCGCATGCGCGGCCCGTAGGTGTTGAAGATGCGCCCGACCTTGATGTCGGTGGCATACAGGCGGTGATAGTCGAAGAACGCCGCTTCGGCGCAGCGCTTGCCCTCGTCGTAGCAGGCGCGCGGGCCGATCGGGCTGACCGCGCCGCGATAGTCCTCGCGCTGCGGATGCACTTCCGGCTCGCCGTAGACCTCGCTGGTGGAGGCCTGGAAGATGGTCGCGCCATTGCTGCGCGCCACCTCCAACAGGTTGATCGCACCTTCCAGGCAGGTCTGCAGGGTATGCAGCGGACGCGCTTGGTAATGCACCGGCGAAGCGCAGCAGGCCAGGTTGAACACCCAGTCGACCTTGGCCTGATACGGCTGCACTACGTCGTGGGCGACGAAGCGGAAACGCGGACGCGCCAGCAGGTGCGCGATGTTGTCCAGCGAACCGGTCAGCAGGTTGTCCAGCACGGTGACGTCGTAACCGTCGTCCAGCAGACGCTCGCACAGATGCGCGCCGACGAAGCCGGCACCGCCGGCGACCAACGCGCGCGGTGGCGCTTGGGTGGTAGGGGAAGGAATTGCGCCATCCATCATCGACTCCTCGCAGAGGCCGGGCGTCATCGCCTGGCGTGGGAGACTCAGCGCAAATCGCGTGCCAAGTACCGGCGAAACCGCAGCGCAATGCGGCGGACGGCGTCGCTGCGCGCGATGCCGCGGACGTTTCGGCGACGGCCTGTCCCGTTCTGTGACCGACGCGTACGCAATGCGTGCATGCGCGCGTGGGCGTGACGTGAAGTCAGCCGCGCGCCTGCAAGGCGCGAAGGAAAAAATTGCCGGGCTGGGGCCGCGTCAGCGCGTAACCTGCGCCAGCGGCGCGGCCCATGCTGCAACGGTCGCGAATGCTCGGCCAACGGGGCCGCAGTGAGGGAGGCGGGACGTTCTCGCCTCCGCGCGGCTGGCACGACAATCGGGACGGCGCATCCGCACCGGCGATGCGCCATGCCCCGGGTCAGGCGAGCGCCGTGGCTTCGGCCGGCATGCGGGCATGAAAAAAGGGCCGAAGCCCTTTTTCGGACATCCTGTGCATCTGCACTGGATGTCGGTACTGCTGAATGTGGAGCGGGAAACGAGACTCGAACTCGCGACCTCAACCTTGGCAAGGTTGCGCTCTACCAACTGAGCTATTCCCGCTTGAGGCCGCGAATTCTACCGGGACCACGCAGCCTGTCAACCGTTGCCTTCGATTTTTTTCGCGTTCTTTTCCGCCATCGCCGCGCGCTCGTCGTCGCGCAGGCTCGGCCAGGCCGCATGCAGGTACTGGATGCCCGACAACAGGGTCAGGATCGACGCGATCGCCAGGGTCCAGTCGCCGACGTGGAAGATGAACAAGCCCATCCACACGCTCTCCGGCGGCGAGCCGTCGGGCATCACCGAGTACAGCAGGCACAGCAGCGCCACCATCTGCGCGGTGGTCTTGATCTTGCCGATCATCGCCACGCGCACCTTGGCGCGCTGGCCGATCTCGGCCATCCACTCGCGCAGCGCCGACACGGCGATTTCGCGGCCGACGATCACCGCCGCCCAGAACGCCATCCACGGCGTCGGGTGGCCCTGCACGATCAGGAACAGCGCCACCGCCACCATCAGCTTGTCGGCCACCGGATCCAGGAACGCGCCGAACGCGGAGTACTGGTGGTAGCGCCGCGCCACCCAGCCGTCCAGCCAGTCGGTGAACGCGGCCAGGCCGAAGATCGCCGCCGAGGCGAAGTTGGTCCAGGTGTACGGCAGATAGAACACCAGCACCAGCACGGGGATCATCACGATCCGCAGCAGCGTGAGCCAGGTGGGGATGGTCAACTTCATTGCGCTGCTCTACTCGCCTGCCGGATCGGGCACCGGCAGTCCGTGCAGGTTAGCGTAGATTCGTGCGGCCAGTGCGTCGTTGATGCCTTCCACCCGCGCGATCTCGGCCTCGCCGGCGGCCTTGAGTCCGGCCAGCCCGCCGAAATGCTTGAGCAGGCTGGCGCGGCGGCGCGGGCCGATGCCGGGGATATCCTCCAGCTTGCTGGTCATGCGCGCCTTCTGGCGGCGCCCGCGGTGGCCGGTGATGGCGAAGCGGTGCGCTTCGTCGCGCACCTGCTGGATGAACTGCAGCGCCGGCGACGCCGCGCCCGGGCGCAGTTCGCGCCCGTCCGGCATCACCAGGGTCTCGTGGCCGGCGCGGCGCTCGGCGCCCTTGGCCACGCCGATCAGCAACACCCCGTCCACGCCCAGGTCGGCCAGCGCACCGGTGGCCTGCGCCAGCTGTCCGGCGCCGCCGTCGATCAGCAACACGTCCGGCAGCACCACGTCGCCCTTGCCCTCGCCTTCGGCGGCGCGACGGAAGCGGCGCTCGATCGCCTGGCGCATCGCCGCGTAGTCGTCGCCCGGCTCGATGCCGCTGATGTTGTAGCGCCGGTACTGGCTGCGCACCGGACCGCTGGCATCGAACACCACGCACGAGGCCACCGTGGCCTCGCCCATGGTGTGGCTGATGTCGAAGCACTCCACCCGCTTGACCGGTTCGGTCAGGCCGAGCATCTCGCGCAGCGCCTCGCTGCGCGCGTGCTGGGCGTTGCGGCTGGTCAGTTCGGTGACCAGGGTGGCCTGGGCGTTGCGGCTGGCCAGCTCCAGGTAGCCGGCGCGCTCGCCGCGCACGTTCCACTTCAGCTGCACCTTGCGCTCGGCGGCCGAACTCAGCGCCGCCTCGATCAGCTCGGCGTCGGGAATCTCGCGGTCCAGCAGCACCTCGCGCGGCGGCGCGTGCTCGACGTAGTACTGCGACACGAACGCGCCCAGCACCTCGGCGGCACTGTCCTCGCCGTTGGTCTTGGGGAAGAACGCGCGGGTGCCGAGGTTGCGGCCGTCGCGGAACGCCAGCAGCAGCACGCAGGCGTTGGCGCCCTGGGTGGCGCAGGCCAGCACGTCGAGGTCGGCGGCACGGCCGTCCACGTATTGCCGGCTCTGCATGCTGCGCAGCGAGCCCAGCAGATCGCGCAGGCGCGCGGCGCGTTCGAACTCCAGACGTTCGCTGGCGGCCTGCATCGCCTGCACCAATTCCTCGCCGAGCTGATCGCTGCGCCCTTCCAGGAACAGCGTAGAGCGGCGCACCGCCTCGGCGTACTCGTCGGCCGCCACCAACGCCACGCACGGCGCGCTGCAACGGCCGATCTGGTACTGCAGGCACGGCCGCGAACGATTGCGGAACACGCTGTCCTCGCAGCTGCGCAGCTTGAACAGCTTGTGCATCAGGTTCAGCGTCTCGCGCACCGCGGTGACGCCGGGATACGGCCCGAAATAGCGCCCGGGCACCGCGCGCGGGCCACGGTGCAGGGTGATCCGTGGCCACTCCTCGCGGGTCAGCAGCACGTAGGGATAGCTCTTGTCGTCGCGCAGCGACACGTTGTAGCGCGGCGACAGCGACTTGATCAGCTGGTTTTCCAGCAGCAGCGCCTCGCCCTCGCTGCGGGTGACGGTGACGTCCATGCGCGCCACCTGCGCCAGCATGGCCATGGTCCGCGCATTCTTCGGCGAGCCGCTGAAGTAGCTGGACACGCGCTTGCGCAGTGCGCCGGCCTTGCCGACGTAGAGCAAGGTGTCGTCGGCGGCGTACATGCGGTAGACGCCGGGCGCGGTACTGAGGTTGGCGGCAAAGGCCTTGCCGTCGAACGCGGGCAATGCGGGGGTGCTCATTCGCCGATCGCGACGTCGTGCAGTTCGCCGCTGGCGATGTCGTAGCGCAGCACCGCATGCGCGTCGGTCTCGGCGATCCACACCGTGCCGGCGCTCACCGCCAACCCGCCCGGGCCATGCAGGCGCCGCGGCAAGGCCGCGGTGGACAGTTCGCCGCCGCCCAGACGCAGGCTGCGCAGACTGCCGTTGCCGCTGTCGGCGATCCACAGCAGCGGCGCGTCCGGGCTCAGCGCGATCGCCTGCGGGAACTGCAGGCGGGCACGGCTGCGCGGCCCGTCCTCGTTGCCGAAATCCCACGGCCCCTGGCCGCCGAGCAGGGTCTGCACCAGGTCGCCGCGCAACTGCATCGAGCGCACCGCCGAGCCCAGCGCATCGCACACGTACAGCACCTGCTGCACCGCGGCCAGGCTGCACGGCTGCGCGAACGCGGCCAGGTGGCCGCTGCCGTCGCGCAGCTCCAGCGCGCCGGCACCGGCGCGCCAGCGCAGGCTGCGGCTGCCCAGGTCGTAGCTCCAGATGCGGTTGTCGCCGGCCATCGCCAGGTGCACCTGGTTGTCGGCGATCACCACGTCCTGCGGATGGTTCAGCGGCGCCAGCAG
>NZ_AQOJ01000322.1:0-990 GCF_000364685.1 Xanthomonas sp. SHU 166 | reverse complement strand
GTTGCTCCACCGCGCCTTCGACCGGCTCGCCGGCGCGGCCGTTGCCGCACAGCGTGTCGACCTGGCCGGTGAGCAGGTTGATCCGGCGCAGCGCATGGTTGCCGGTATCGGCCACGTACAGCACGCCGCGCTCCAGCGCCAGCCCGCGCGGGCGGTGGAACGCCGCCTCGCCGATCGCGCCGTCGATGAAGTCCGCGGTGCCGATGCCGAACTGGCGCAGCACGCGGCCGCTGGTGCTGCATTCGAGGATGCGGTGATGGCCGCTGTCGGCGACGTACAGGCGATCCTCGGCCACCGCCAGGCCGGTCGGGAAGCGCAGCGGCAGGCGCGGCTCCGGCTGGGTCTCTCGGGCGTCGCGCAGGTCCTCGTCCAGCGGCAACGGCTGTCCGGCGCAGAGCGCGTGCAGCGCCTTGTCCAGTTCGGCGCCGCCGATGCCGACCAGGCGCTCGCGTTCGACACCGCTGGCGTCGATCAGCACCAGGGTCGGCCAGGCCTGGACGCCGAAGCGCTGCCAGGCGGCCCAATCGGCATCGAGCAGGACCGGCGCGGACACGCCCTGGCTGCGCAGCAGCTTCAGCGCCCGCTGCGGCTCGCGCTCGCTGTCGAAGCGCGGCACCTGCACCACGATCACCTGCAGCCGTCCGGGATTGCGCGCCTGCCACTGGCCGAGTTCGGCCAGGCGCTGCGCGCACCAGACCGAGGCGGCGTTGACGAAGGCCAGCACCAGCGCCCGGCCCTGCAGATCGCGCAGGCGGATCGGCTCGGCGTTGAGCCAGGCGCCGGACGCGGGGAGTTCCAGGGCGGCGATGGAATTCATCGGCCGATTATGCCGGAGCCGAGGTCGGCGGACAGTCGTGCCACGCTGCCGGCGGCGGCTTCGTCTACCAGTTGCCAGACCTGCTCGAACTGGGCGCTGCCGCCGGTGTACGGATCCGGAATCTCGCGGTGGCCGTGCACCCCGGCCCACGGCAGCCACAGCGCCACGCGCTC
>NZ_AQOJ01000321.1:0-578 GCF_000364685.1 Xanthomonas sp. SHU 166 | reverse complement strand
ACCGTGGCGCGCTGGCAGCCGCCGTTGCCGACCCTGACGCGCAGCGGCCTGCCGCAGGCGCGGCGCCAGGCGGCGCGCGCGCTGGCCGAGGATCGCCTGTTCGAGGATGCGCAGTCGGCGATTCCGCTGTACCTGGCGATCCGCAGCCTGGCGCCGAACGATCGCGTTGCCCAGGACGGCCTGCGCAAGGCGCGGCGGCGCCTGTTGCAACTCGGCGCGCAGGCGCTGGGCGATCCGGATCTTTCCGAACGCACGCTCGAGCAGGCCGCGCGCATCGCGATGGTGGCGCTGTGGCTGGATGCCGATGACCCGGCGGTGCGGCGCCTGCAGCAGCGGGTGGAGACCGCCTCGCGGGTGCTGGCCTACAACCGCGCCGGCGAGGACGACCTGCGCGGCGGCCGCCTGGGCGAGGACGGCAACGGCGCCCTGGCCAATTTCCGTGAGGCGTTGCTGCTGGATGCGGACGATGCGCGCGCGCGGCAGGGCGTGGCGGCGGTGGAAAGCGCGCTGATCCGTCGCGCCGAGACGGCCGCGGCGGCCTCGGATTTCGCCGCCGCCGGCAGTTGGCTGGCGCGCGC
>NZ_AQOJ01000320.1:0-2049 GCF_000364685.1 Xanthomonas sp. SHU 166 | reverse complement strand
CGGATCGGCCCGGTGCTCAGCCCGGCCCTGCCGCAGGCGCCGGCCCTGACCGCGGCCGCGCCGGCGGCACTGCAGGGACTGCCGCTGCTGCATACGGTGTCGCGCCCGCAGGCCTGGCCGGCCTGGGCCGAGTCGCAAGGCCTGGCGCCGGCGCAGTTGTGCTACGGCACCGGCTTCGAACACCTGTACTACCTGCTGGAGGCGGCGCTGGCCGGGATCGGCGTGGCGATCGCGCCGCAGCCGCTGGTCGCCGACGACCTGGCCAACGGCCGCCTGCTGGCGCCGTGGGGCTTCGTCGACACCGGCGGGCAGTGGGCGCTGTGCGCGCGGCGGGAGCAGCAGGATCCACGGGTGGAGGCGTTGGCCGGGTGGTTGGCCGGCGAGTTGCGGGAGGATCGCGGTTAGGCGTATTGCCTGGCCTGTTCGCTGGCAATTCGCGGCGCAACCGCGCTGTACAGGACGCTTGGCCGCGACGCCTGGCGTGCGCGGGAGTGGAGGTGTCTGTCGCGGCTGAAGCCGCTCTACATGGGTGGGTGGGGCGTCGAGCGCCCATCGGCGGGCGCGCGCGTCAGCCCGGCTGCGCCGGCGCGGCCAGGCGCCGCTGCAGGTCGTCGCGAAGCCGGCTCAGCTCGACCTCGGCGGCGCGCCGCTGCTGCATGCCGTCGCGGTGGATCTCGCGCACCTCCTCCACCGTGGCGATCAGTTGCTCGTGCACGTGGCGCAGCGTGTCCATGTCGATCACCGCGCGTTGGTTGGCGCGCGCCGTGTCCACCGAGGCCTGCCGCAGCAGGTCGGCGTTGCGGCGCATGATGTCGTTGGTGGCATCGTCGATGGCGTTGGACAGCGCCGCCGCGTTCTGCTGCTCGTGCAGCGACAGCTGGATCGCGAACTGGCGCTTCCACGACGGGATGGTGATGTCGCGGACGGTGTTGAACTTCTCGATCAGTTGCAGCGCGTTGGCCTGGATCAGCCGGATCATCGGCAGCGCCTGCTCGGCCGCGTGCTGCATCACCTGCAGGTCGCCGACGCGCTTGTCGAGCAGGCGCAGGGCGGTATCGATCTCGGCGCGCTGGCCGCGCGCCTGCGGATCGTCCTGGCCCGCCAGCGCCAGGTGCTGTTGCTGCAGTTCGGCCAGGCGCAGCTTGCCGGCAGCGACGTGCAGGCCCAGTTCGCGGCGCTCGGCCTGCACCATCTGGTGCATGCGGTCGAATTCGCCCACGCGCTGGCCGAGGTTGGCCTGCTGCGCGCCGACGTCGCGCAGCAGTTGTTCGATCTGCCGGTTGGTGTCGCTGAACTTCTGCACCAGCTCGTCCTTGGACGCGCGCAGGCGATCGATCAGGCCGCCGATCAGCGGCACCCGCGAGCGCTCGCCGAGCTGGTCGAGCTTGAGCGCGCGCGCGATCCGCACCACTTCGCCGAGCTTGTCGCCGCTGGCCTCCAGGTCGCGGTTGCGGACCTGGTCCAGCAACTGGCTGGAGAACGCGGCGGTCTGCGCGGCGACCTCGGTGCCGAACAGGTGCAGGCTGCCGGGCGTGAGTTCGCGCAGGCCCTGCGCCAGCGCGGCGATCTGCGCACGATCGTCCGGCACCAGGCCGAGCGCCTTGAGCTCGGCTTCGTCGGGTTGCAGCGGCAGGCTCTGCGGCGTCAGCGGGTGTTCCTCGGTCATCATGGTTCTCCTTCGATAGCGATTCGCGGCGGCGGCGCAGGCTCAGCGCAGTCTAGCCCGCATGGCCTGCAGTTCGGCCAGGATGTGTTGCTGCGCCTGTGCGGCGCGGGCCACGTGGTCCCTGCCCTGCGCTGCCTGCGGCGTGACGGCGGCCTGGCGCCAGGCCGGCAGCAGCACGTCGCGGATGTTCCTGTAGCGTTGCAGCAGGTCCTCGCCCTGCTGTTGCAGCAACCGCCATTGCGCCGCTTCCAGGCGCCAGGCGGCGGCGAGGCGGCGCAAGTGGTCGAGTCGCTGGTTCCAGGCCTGCGCCAACGCCGGGTCGGGCGTCGGCGCCGCGGCGATCCAGCGCTCGAGCGCGGCCACGCCGGCCTCGGCGACGCCGG
>NZ_AQOJ01000319.1:0-748 GCF_000364685.1 Xanthomonas sp. SHU 166 | reverse complement strand
GCAGATGAAGGCCTACGACGCCTACATCGTGGCGCTCAAGGACGACCAGTCGCGATTGGCGCGGCGGGCGCTGGATGGCAACAAGAACAACATCCTGGGGCAGGTGATCCAGGCGGGCGTGCTCGCTGGGGCGCTGTCCAAATGATGGCACCGGCAACTCCAACACAGCACGCGACATCGGGTAGGCACGCAGCATGAACGGATTCTTCGACACCGCCACGCACTGGATGCAGCCGTTGGCGGACGCCAATCTGGGCGACTTCCTGTTCTTCCGGTTGGTGAACAACTACTTCACCAACGAGATCGCCGAGTTCGGCCTTGAACTGATGCGCCGCGCGATGCATTGGGTGAGCGTGATCGCGTTGACGGCGACCACGTTCTGGATCCTGATCCAGGGCTACCGCATCGTCACCGGGCAGTCGCGCGAATCGGCGATGGCGACGATGGTCAAGGCGGCCAAGGTGGCGGTGATCCTGATGATCGCGTCGACCCTGGGTGCGAACGGCGCGGCGTTGCACAAGGCGATGACCGACAACCTGGACATGGAGATCCACGGGTTGTTCACCGGAGACGACACCAGCAGCGCGGCCGACTCGATCGACGACAACCTGAAGTACACCCAGCTGGCCCTGTCCGCGCTGGACGCGGTGCGTGTGGACGCCAACGATCCCGAATCGATCGAGAAGAAGGGGCGCTCGATGCTGCTGGCCAGTTTCGGCACGGCCAGCCCGCCGATGGCGGCGGGCGC
>NZ_AQOJ01000318.1:0-1975 GCF_000364685.1 Xanthomonas sp. SHU 166 | reverse complement strand
GCGCGCCGCTTCGATCGCGTCGGCGGCCATGCGCAAGGCCGCCGCCGGCGGCGCCGCCAGGTCCAGCATCGGCACCACGCGGTCGTTTGCCTGCGCCTCGCGCAACGACAGTTCCGCACTGACATCGACCACCGCAGCGAAGCGTGCGCGCTCGCCACGGGCGGGGAGGCGCCCGAGCCAGACGCCGTCGACGATCGCGCGCGGCGCCGGATCGCGCGAGGTCCAGGCGCGCGAGTTTAGCCAGGCAGCGACCAGGTACGGCGCGTACAGCCAGCGCGCGGCCAGGCTCAGGCGGCCGTCGTCACGTTTCTGCAGGCCCAGCGGGCCGAGCAGCGCATAACTGAGCGCGACCAGCAGCAGCGACAGCGCCGGCCACAGCAACCACCAGCTGACGCCACCGAGCGCACGTGCGGCAGCCACGCAGGCCGCGCTGCCGAGCAGGTACAGCGCGGCCAGGCGCCAGCGCCGCGGATCGCGCGCGGGCGCCGCGGCCCGCCACGGCGCGGCAATGCGCTCCGGCCACAGCCACACGCACAACCAGCCCGCGGCCAGGCCGGTGGGCACGTCGAGGAAGTGGTGCTGGTAGGTGGTCAGCACCGACAGCCCGATCAGCGCGAACCAGCCATGCAGGGCCCACCGCGCCAGCCCGTGCAGGTGCTGCGCATAGCGCACCCACAGCACCACCAGCAGCACGATGTGCAGCGACGGCGCCTGGTTGAACGGCTTGTCGAAGCCGAGCAGCACCGCGAACAGCCAGCCGAACACACCCTCGGTCGGCGGCCGTTCGAAGCCAAAGCGCAGCGGCCACAGCAGGAAGCAGCCCACCGCCAGCAACTGCGCGGTGAGCAGGCGCCGCGCATGCGTGTCCAGTTCGGCGCGCGTGCGGCAGACGAAGAACGAGGCGACGTAGAACAGGTCGATCGACCAGTACGGCACGATGGTCCACGGCCAGAACGGGATGTGGCTTTCCCAGGCGAACGGCAGCGACGGCACGTCGGCACGGCGCGCGGCCAGGGTGTTGGCCAGGCCGTAGCTGAGGAAAAAGAACGGCCCCAGCAGCGCCAGCCAGGCCAGCGCACGCCGCCACGGCCGCGCGGCCGCCGCGCTCATGGCGCGATCCGCTGCGCCAGCGACACGGTGAAGATGCCCCAGTCGTCGATGCGCTGCTCCAGCTTGCGGAAGCCGGCCGTGCGCACCAGTTCGTCCATCTCCTGCTGGGTGCGCCGGCGCATCACCCAGGCCGCGCCGCCGCGGTGGCTGGTCAGCGCACGGGCGATGAACTCCAGCTGCGGATGCCAGGGTTGGCCGGTGTAGGCCAGGTAGCCGCCCGGCTCCACCGCCGCGGCCACGCCCTGCAGCGAGCACAGCACCTGGTCGTTGTCCGGGAACAGCTCGTACAGACCCGACACCACCGCCAGCGTCGGCCGCGGCTGCAGCGCGGCCAGCGCGTCGCGGTCGAAGGCGTCGCCCTGCTCGAAGCGGGCGATATCGGTGGCGCCGAGTGCGGCAATCAGCGCGCGGCCCTGCTCCACGTTCAACGGGCTGAAATCGCGCAGCAGGATCGCATCGGCGCGCTGGCTGCCGCCGGCCAGCGCTTCGAGCACGTAGCGGCCGTGGCCCGCGGCGATGTCCAGCGCGCGCACCGGCAGGCCGGCGGCGCGCAGCCGCTGCATCGCCAGGCCCAGCAGCTCATGCAGGTGCTGGCGGCGCACGCGGATGCCGCGCCAGCCGATCGCATCCAGGTAGTTGCGGTCGATCATCCGCCCCAGCGGGCCGCGCCCGGCCGCCTGGTCGCGGTAGATGTAGTCCAGCGTGCTGCCGGAATCGAAACCGGTCTGCAGGCCGAGGGCGATGCCTTCGGAGAGCTGCCCGCCCAGGCGCAGGCCGGCGCGCACGCCGCGCCAGCGCAGGTCCTGCAGGCTGTAGCGCTGCGGCGGCCAGGCCAGGCGCTCGGCTTCCTCGAAGGTCGGCCCGC
>NZ_AQOJ01000317.1:0-910 GCF_000364685.1 Xanthomonas sp. SHU 166 | reverse complement strand
GGCGGTGCGCCTGGCGCAGGCTGGGCAGTGCCGGCACCTCGGCGAAGCGCTCGCGCACGAAGCGACGGATCTGCGCCAGCGCCGGCGCGCGGTCGCGCTCGCCCAGCGTGTCGTGGAAGAAACCAGGCAGCAGGTGGCGCTCCTTCACCGGCGAAGACAGGCGCTCGTAGAAGCGGTCCTGCGGGCCGCGGTGCACCACGAAATCACTGCCGGACACCAGCAGCTGCACCGGCACGGTGATCGCCTGCGCATCGCCGACCACGCGGTCGGCCGCCGCGTACAGCCCCAGCAACACCCGCACCGAGATCGGCCGGGTGATCAGCGGATCGTTGCGATAGCTTTCGACCCGCGCCGGATCGTGGGTCAGCCACTGCGGCTTGACGTAGCTGTTGACGAAGAAGTTGCCGCGCAGCGTCTGCATCAGGGCCAGCCCGGGCCGCGCGAACGGCACGTACAGCTTGACCTTGAACGCCGGCGAGGCCAGCACCAGCGCGCGCAGCGGCGGCGCGTAGTCGTGCACCCAGGTGCTGGCGACCACCGCGCCCACGCTCTGCGCCACCACCACGATGTCCTGCACAGCGATGCCGTGGACCTCGCCGATGTGCGCGACGAAGCGATCCAGGTCGCGCACCAGCGCCGAGAAGCCGGGCGCGTCGCCGCGCGCGCCGGGCGAGCGGCCGTTGCCGCGCGCATCCCAGGCGAACAGCGCGCACTCGTCCAGGCCCAGTTCCTCGGCCAGGTGCATGACCCGCCCGGAATGCTCGTGGCCACGGTGCAGCAGCACCACCGCCCGCGGCGGCGCCGCCGGCGTCGTGGCCGGCCAGTGCCGGTAGAACAATCGTGTGCCGTCGAAACTGGCGAATTCGCTTTCGTTGACCTGCCGCATCCGTTGCCGATTCCTTGTCTGTCT
>NZ_AQOJ01000316.1:0-8393 GCF_000364685.1 Xanthomonas sp. SHU 166 | reverse complement strand
GGCCGGCGCGGTCGACACCGGCGCGTTCTCGACCACGCGGTAGAACTTTTCGCCCGGTTTGATCATGCCCAGTTCGCTACGCGCGCGCTCCTCGATCGCCGCCTCGCCATCCTTGAGGTCCTTGACCTCGGCGGCGAGCGCGGCGTTGCGTTGCTGCAGTCCTTCGTTGTCGCGCCTCTGGTGCTCGACCTGACTTTCGAGCACCAGCACTTCGCCGGAATTGCCCGGGCCGAGCCAGAAACGGTACTGCAGCCACGCCAGCAGTCCCGCCAGCACCAGCAGCAGCCAGCGCCAGTTGCGCACGGCTTATCGCTTGAGCGAGACGAACGCGTCGCGCCCGGCGTAGCGCGCGGCGCTGCCGAGCGCTTCCTCGATGCGCAGCAGCTGGTTGTACTTGGCCACGCGATCGCTGCGGCACAGCGAGCCGGTCTTGATCTGGGTGGCGGTGGTGGCCACGGCGATGTCGGCGATGGTGGTGTCCTCGGTCTCGCCGGAACGGTGCGAGACGATCGCCGCATAGCCGGCCTTGTCGGCCATGGCGATGGCTTCCAGGGTCTCGGTCAGGGTGCCGATCTGGTTGACCTTGATCAGGATCGCGTTGGCGGTGCCGGACTCGATGCCCTGCTTGAAGATCTTCGGGTTGGTCACGAACAGGTCGTCGCCGACCAGTTGCACCTTGCTGCCGACGCGGTCGGTGAGCAGCTTCCAGCCGGCCCAGTCGTCCTCGGCCAGGCCGTCCTCGATGCTGACGATCGGATACTGCGCGGCCCAGTCGGCGAGGAAGTCGACGAACTGCTCGCTGGTCAGGCGCTTGCCTTCGCCCACCAGGTGGTACTTGCCGTTGTCGTAGAACTCGCTGGAGGCCACGTCCAGGCCCAGCAGCACGTCCTCGCCAGCGGTGTAGCCGGCCTTGCCGATCGCTTCCAGGATGGTGTCCAGCGCTTCCACGTTGCTGCGGAAGTCCGGGGCGAAGCCGCCCTCGTCGCCGACCGCGGTGGACAGGCCGTGGCCCTTCAACACCGACTTCAGCGCGTGGAAGATCTCGGTGCCGGCGCGCAGCGCCTCGGAGAACGAGGCGGCGCCGACCGGCAGCACCATGAACTCCTGGAAATCGACGTTGTTGTCGGCATGCGCGCCGCCGTTGATGATGTTCATCATCGGCACCGGCAGCGCCAGGTTGGCGGTGTTGCCCGCGGCCAGCGACTGCCACAGCGGCTGCTTGCGCGAGGCGGCAATGGCATGGGCGTTGGCCAGCGAGACGCCGAGCAGCGCGTTGGCGCCCAGGCGGCCCTTGTTCTCGGTGCCGTCCAGGTCGATCAGGCGGCGGTCCAGGCCCTGCTGGTCGGCGGCGTCGAAGCCCTTCAGCGCGCTGGCGATGGTGGTGTTGACGTTCTCCACCGCCTTGCGCACGCCCTTGCCCAGGTAGCGGGTCTTGTCGCCGTCGCGCAGCTCGACCGCTTCCTTGGTGCCGGTGGACGCGCCCGAAGGCACCGCGGCACGACCGAACGAACCGTCCTCCAGGATGACATCGGCTTCCAGCGTGGGATTGCCGCGGCTGTCGAGGATTTCACGGGCGTGGATGCTGCGGATCGTACTCATGGGCGGGCCGGTTACCTGTAGGAAGAGGGGGCGGAAACGAATGCCGGCTGATTATCCCCGGCCGCCGGTTCCTTGCCAAATCCCGCCTCAGCCGGCGCCCATCAGGCCCAGCGGGATTCCGCTGAGGAAGAGCAGGATCAAGACCAGCATCGCCAGCAGCAGGCCGCCGGCGATGCCGGCCAGGAGGCGGCCGCGGCGCTGCGTCCAACTCAGCGCGGCGGCGATCGTCGCGCCCACCGCAGCCACTGCCACTACCAGCAGGGCGATCACCATCCAGAACAGCATGGCCAGGAAATGATCGCCGTGGCTGGGCGTGCCAATCCCACTGGAGAAGGCGAACAGCGCCACGACCAACGCCGCCCACGCCAGCAACGACAACAACAAGGCACACAGCCCCCAAGGCCAGGCGCCGGCCCGCTCGGGTGCGGTCATCGCCGCGGCTCCGAGAAGGCGACGAACACCCGGCAGCCCGCACCCGGCCAGGATCGGCACAGCCGCAGCGGCGGCGGCGCACGCCTCACGCGAAGCGCGAGAACCCGTGTTTCTTGGTCACCGCGTCCAGTTCCATCAGCGTTTCCAGCAGCGCTTCCATCTGATCCAGCGGCCACGCATTGGGGCCGTCGGACAGCGCCTTGGACGGGTCCGGATGGGTCTCGGCGAACACGCCGGCCACGCCCACGGCCACCGCCGCGCGCGCCAGCACCGGCACGAACTCGCGCTGACCACCGGAACTGCCGCCCTGCCCGCCCGGCAGCTGCACCGAATGGGTGGCATCGAACACCACCGGGCAGCCGGTCTCGCGCATCACGCTCAGCGAGCGCATGTCGCTGACCAGGTTGTTGTAGCCGAAGCTGGCGCCGCGCTCGCAGACCATGATCTGCTCGTTGCCGGTGGACTTGGCCTTCTCCACCACCGGCTTCATGTCCCACGGCGACAGGAACTGGCCCTTCTTGATGTTGACCGGCTTGCCGGCGGCGCACACGTTCTTGATGAAGTCGGTCTGCCGCACCAGGAACGCCGGGGTCTGCAGCACGTCCACCACCGCCGCCACCTCGTGCATCGGCGTGTATTCGTGCACGTCGGTCAGCACCGGCACGCCGATCTGGGTCTTCACCGCCTCCAGCACCTTCAGCCCTTCTTCCAGGCCGGGGCCGCGGAAGCTGGTGCCGGAGGTGCGGTTGGCCTTGTCGAAGCTGGACTTGAAGATGAAGTTGATGCCAAGCCGGCCGGTGATCTCCTTGAGCCTGCCGGCCACGTCGAGCTGCAGTTGCATCGACTCGATCACGCACGGGCCGGCGATCAGGAACAGCGGCCGGTCCAGGCCGACGTCGAATCCACAGAGCTTCATTGATTACCTTCCGGAGGTTCAGAGGGGCGCGGGAGGGGCGCAGGGACGGAGCCGCCGCCGAACCTGCCGGCAGCCCAGATGAGTGCGCCGATCAGCGCCAGCGGCGCAGCTAGCCCCACCGCCGCGATCAGGCAATACATCAGCCCCATCCCATAGCTGTCGGCCAAGCCGGTGCTGCTGCGCCAGGAGAAATAGACCAGCAAGGCCGCGGGAAACACCAGCACCGCGGCCGCAAAGAACCAGCGCGCGACCCTGCTCTCGCTGCTGCGCCCGGTCGCAGTCACGCCCTGGCTTCCTTGAGCAGCTTGCCGCCGGCCTTGCGCTCGCGCGCGGCGCGCACGAAGCCAATGAACAACGGGTGGCCGTCGCGCGGCGTGGACAGGAATTCCGGGTGCGCCTGGCAGGCCAGGAACCACGGATGCGTCTCGCGCGGCAACTCCACCATCTCCACCAGGGTGTCGTCCATCGACTTGGCGGCAATCACCAGGCCGGCGTCCTCGAGCTGGGTGCGGTAGCGGTTGTTGAACTCGTAGCGGTGGCGATGGCGCTCTGCCACCACATCCTTGCCGTACAGCTCGCGCGCCAGCGTGCCCGGCTTGAGCCGCTGCTCCTGCAGGCCCAGGCGCATGGTGCCGCCGAGGTCGGACTTCTCGTCGCGCTTCTCGACATCGCCAGTGGCGGTACGCCATTCGGTGATCAGGCCAATCACCGGGTACGGCGACTGCCGGTCGTTCTCGGTGCTGTTGGCCGCGTCCAGCCCGGCGACATGCCGCGCATAGTCGACCACCGCAGCCTGCATGCCGTAGCAGATGCCGAAGTACGGCACGCCGTGCTGGCGGGCGTAGCGCGAGGTCAGCACCTTGCCTTCGAAACCGCGGTCGCCGAAGCCGCCCGGCACCAGGATGCCGTCCACGTCGGCCAGGGCCGCCATGTCGCTGCCTTCCAGGTCCTGCGCTTCCAGCCACTTCAGGTTGACCTTGGTGCGCTGGCGCAGGCCGCCGTGCTTGAGCGCCTCACCGACCGACTTGTACGCGTCCTGATGGTCGACATACTTGCCGACCACGGCGATGGTGACCTCGTCGAGCGGATGCTTGATCGCGTCGACCACGGCTTCCCACTCCGACAGGTTGGCCGCGCCGACCTTGTCGCGCAGCTTGAACTGGTCGATGACGATCTCGTCCAGGCCCTGCCGGTGCAATTCCAGCGGCATGCCATAGAGCACGTCGATGTCGGCGGCGCTGATCACCGCGCGCTCGGAGACGTTGGTGAACAGCGCGATCTTGCGCCGCTCCGAATCCGGGATCGCCTGCTCCGAGCGGCACAGCAGCACGTCCGGCTGGATGCCGATCGAGCGCAGTTCCTTGACCGAATGCTGGGTCGGCTTGGTCTTCAGTTCGCCGGCCGCGGCGATGTACGGCACCAGGGTGAGGTGCATGAACATGGCCTTCTCGGCGCCGCGCTCGGTGCGCACCTGGCGGATCGCCTCCAGGAACGGCAGCGACTCGATGTCGCCGACGGTGCCGCCGATCTCGACCAGGGCCACGTCGTAGCCGGCGGTGGCTTCATCCACGCAGCGACGGATCTCGTCGGTGATGTGCGGAATCACCTGCACGGTGGCGCCGAGGTAGTCGCCGCGGCGCTCCTTGCGGATCACGTTCTCGTAGATGCGCCCGGTGGTGACCGAATTCTTGCGCGACAGGCGCGTGCGCACGAAGCGCTCGTAATGCCCCAGGTCCAGGTCGGTCTCGGCGCCGTCGTCGGTGACGTACACCTCGCCGTGCTGGAACGGGCTCATCGTGCCCGGGTCGACGTTGATGTAGGGGTCCAGCTTCATCATCGTGACCGACAGGCCACGTGCTTCGAGAATGGACGCAAGCGAAGCGGCCGCGATGCCCTTGCCAAGCGAGGACACTACGCCGCCGGTAACGAAGATCAGGGGGGTCATGGCTCAAAGGCCTCCCGGAAAGCCATAGTTTAACGGGTGAAGCGGATTTGCCCAAGCGCTTTTGCGCAACAGCCGCCCCATAAAAAAGCGACGCCCCGGGCGACCGGGGCGTCGTGTGCAGGAAACCCTGCGCAAACTCAAGGCTTGCGCGCTTCCTCTTCCTCTTCCTTCTTCGGCGCGGCCGCATCCTTGCCGGCCTTGTGCTCGGCGGCCGCGGCGGCGCGGCGCTTGGCCTTGGCATCGGCCTCGGCCTTTTCCTTGGCGACCTGCGCCTCGTAGGCGGCGGCACCGGAGGCGGCCGGATCGGCGCTCTGCGCCTGGGCCATCGCGACCGGCACGGCCACCGCGGCGGCGACCAGGGCGGCCAGGGTCAACAGCTTGCGAACGTTCATGGCGGACTCCTTTTGGGACGTGCGACGAAGATGTGGGCGACGTCGCGGTTTTTCCAGGGCCAGCGTAGCGCGACGCCGCCGCACCTGCCCTGAACACCGGCGACGTGCAAAAAACCGCCGCAGACCGCACACTTCCGGATCTGCTTCGCGCCACCTGCTGAGACGCATGAATACCCGCTACAACGCCGCCGACATCGAAGTTCTCTCTGGCCTGGACCCGGTCAAGCGCCGGCCCGGCATGTACACCGACACCGCACGGCCGAACCATCTGGCACAGGAAGTCATCGACAACGCCGTGGACGAGGCGCTGGCCGGCCATGCCCGGCACATCGAGGTGACGCTGTACAAGGACGGCAGTTGCGAGGTGTCCGACGACGGCCGCGGCATGCCGGTGGACATCCATCCGGAAGAGAAGATCTCCGGCGTCGAACTGATCCTCACCCGGCTGCATGCCGGCGGCAAGTTCAGCGACCGCAACTACACCTTCAGCGGCGGCCTGCACGGCGTCGGCGTCAGCGTGGTCAATGCGCTGTCCAATCGGGTGGAACTGTTCATCAAGCGCGAAGGCAACGAGTACCGCATGGCCTTCGCCGACGGCCACGCCGCCTCCAAGCTGGAGATCGTCGGCAGCGTCGGCAAGAAGAACACCGGCACGCGTCTGCGCTTCTGGCCGGATCCGAAGTACTTCGACACGCCGAAGTTCGCGGTGCGCGCACTGCGCCACCTGCTGCGCGCCAAGGCGGTGCTGTGCCCCGGCCTGACCGTCAAGCTGCACGACGAGGCCACCGGCGAGCAGGACACCTGGTACTTCGAGGACGGCCTGCGCGACTACCTGCGCGGCGAGCTGGCCGAGCGCGAGCTGCTGCCGGCCGAACTGTTCGTCGGCAGCCTGAAGAAGGACCGCGAGATCGTCGACTGGGCGGTGGCCTGGGTGGTGGAAGGCGAGCTGGTGCAGGAAAGCTACGTCAACCTGATCCCCACCGCGCAGCACGGCACCCACGTCAACGGCCTGCGCAGCGGCCTCACCGACGCGCTGCGCGAGTTCTGCGATTTCCGCAACCTGCTGCCGCGCGGCGTCAAGCTGGCGCCGGAAGACGTGTGGGACCGCGTGGCGTTCGTGCTCTCGCTGAAGATGACCGACCCGCAGTTCAGCGGCCAGACCAAGGAACGCCTGTCCTCGCGCCAGGCCGCCGGCTTCATCGAAGGCGCCGCGCACGATGCCTTCAGCCTGTGGCTGAACCAGAACGTGGAGACCGGCACGCGCATCGCGCAGATCGCCATCGACCGCGCCAGCGCGCGGCTGAAGACCGAGAAGCAGATCGTGCGCAAGAAGGTCACCCAGGGCCCGGCGCTGCCGGGCAAACTGGCCGACTGCATCAGCCAGGACCTCTCGCGCACCGAATTGTTCCTGGTCGAGGGCGACTCGGCGGGCGGCAGCGCCAAGCAGGCCCGCGACAAGGATTTCCAGGCGATCCTGCCGCTGCGCGGCAAGATCCTCAACACCTGGGAAGTGGCCTCCGGCAGCGTGCTCGCCTCGGAGGAAGTGCACAACCTGGCGATCGCGATCGGCTGCGATCCGGGCAAGGAGGAGATCGACGGCCTGCGCTACGGCAAGGTGGTGATCCTGGCCGACGCCGACTCCGACGGCCTGCACATCGCGACCCTGCTGACCGCGCTGTTCCTGCGCCACTTCCCCGCCCTGGTGCGCGCCGGCCACGTGTTCGTGGCGATGCCGCCGCTGTTCCGCGTGGACGTGGGCAAGCAGGTGTTCTACGCGCTGGACGAGGAAGAGAAGCGCTCGCTGCTGGACAAGATCGAACGCGAGAAGATCAAGGGCCAGGTCAGCGTCACCCGCTTCAAGGGCCTGGGCGAGATGAATCCGCAGCAGCTGCGCGAATCCACCATCCACCCGGACACCCGGCGCCTGGTGCAGCTGACCGTGGACGACGGCGACCAGACCCGCTCGCTGATGGACATGCTGCTGGCCAAGAAGCGCGCCGGCGACCGCAAGCAGTGGCTGGAGACCAAGGGCGACCTGGCGTCGCTGGAGGTCTGAGGCCGGGTGCGCGCGCTGGCGCTTCCAGTCAGCGCGTGCGCGGTCGTGCAGATGCCGCTTCCCCGGCCGGCTCGGCGAGAGCCGTGTCGGGTTTGCACTAGCGGGTTGTGACTGCTCCCGAAAGCATCGTGCGGGAGCGACTTCCGTCGCGACGCGCGAAGCAGGCAGATGCCGGGGCATCATGCCGTCGGGACTGAAGTCCCTCCCACAACATCCCTGCCTGCGCGCCGCACGACCGGCGGATGCCGTCAGTTGCCTGCGCGGCATCGACGCCGCCTGGGCCGTCAGCCACGCGCAGGCGCCGCCGGTACCACGCCGGTACAGTCGTGATCCTGCAGTTCCTCCGCACCGACCCCATCGCCGGGAAGCGCCGTAGCGGCCAGCAGCACGAAGCCAGGACGGCCATCGAACTCCGCGCCGACCACCGCCAGGGTCTGGTGCACCATGCTCTGCTGCGGCGGCAGGCTGCGCGCCAGCAGCGTCAGCGGATTCGCATCCAGTTCTTCGCCCTCCACGCGCATCGCCCGATAGGCGTGACCGTGCAACGGCTGCGGCAACGGCGCCCAGGTAGGGCCGATCGACGCCTGCATCGCCTGCAACTGGTCGCGCACCTGCGGCGCCAGGCAATCGATATGGACATGCAACTGGTCCTGCGAACGCGCCGAGGGCGGGTTGATCGTCAGGCTGGTCAGTTCGCGCGGCAGCGGCCGGTTCAGCAACCGCTCGACCCGGGTGCGCGCCTGCCAGGCCAGGCCCAGCCAGTTCGGCGCGCCGGCGGCACGCGCGCGCGGATCTTCGATCCCGCTCACCGGCACCGTCGGAATCAGCAGGTACTGGTAGTCGCCGCGCAGGTCCTTCATCAAGGCATAGCGTTGGCCGGGCTCGGCATGCACTTCGCTGCAAGGGGCCGGATCGGCGCCGGCGCGCGCCTGCGGCAGGCAGCGCGTGCTCAACAGCCGCCACAGGCGCTGGCGATCGTGGGCATGCGGATCGTGCGCCGCCGGCGACTCGGCCACGGACGGCGGCGCTGGCACGCTGGCGCAGCCGGCCAGC